>QHNJ01000078.1 GCA_003218395.1 Verrucomicrobiota bacterium | reverse complement strand
GCTCATCTAAGTGCCCAGAATTTTAGGCCGGACCTAATCCTGCTCGACATAGTGATGCCAGGGACAGACGGAGGCGAAATAGCGGCACAAATCCAGGGCGACCCTGAATTGCACAGAACGCCGATCATCTTTCTCACTGCGCTCGTCACGAAAGCTGAAGCAAAGACTGGCCTCCGCATTCAAGGGCATCCATTTCTTGCGAAGCCGATCAATATTCCCGAGTTGATCAAGGGGATTGAAGAAAATCTGCCCACGCACGCAACGTTTTAGCGTGGCATAGGCTTGCGAGCCTGTGGGGCGACCAGGCATCTTGCCTGGCACTGTATGGTTGCCATCCGGCAGGGGAGACGCCCGCCGGCCCACAGCCAAGATGGCTGTGCACATCTGCTCCTATCCCAAACGAGGGAGTTAGCATCGACTCTTAGGTAGCACCACAAAATCCTACGGACGCGCAATGGCAACGAAACAGATCAGCTGCGAACTTTATGGCATGAAAAAGATTAAATTATTTAGTTTAGTAACGACGGCTCTTGTTAGTATTAGTCAGCCAACTTGGGCAGGTCCTCACGGCGGTGGAGGCGGTTTTGGTGGTGGCGGTCACTTTGCCGGCGTCTCCGGCGGTGGATCTCGCGCTGCGCCGGCTTGTTTTGGTGGTGGCGGTCACTTTGCCGGCGTCTCCGGCGGTGGATCTCGCGCTGCGCCGGCTTTCTCCGGTGGTGGCGCACGCTTTGGCGGAAGAACCGTCGGCGGGTTTGCTCGCGCACCGCAATTCTATCGGGCACCGCAATTCCATTACGGTAGCACTCGCATGTCTGTCGTCAGGCCGCGGGGGTTCACCGGCTCAGTCACCCGATCGGCGACCCCGTTTGCCGGCAGGCGAACAGCGGTAACTCGTCCCTCGAATCGCGTCGGTTCAATGGCAACTCGGAGCACAGTTTCAGATCCGCGGATCTCAAGAGCGGCAAATCGAAGGTCATTCAACACGAATCACGCGTTTGCGCGTCATGATACAAATTGGCACCGCGACTGGGACCGGCGGCGTGCACATTTTGACCACGGTAACGTCTTCGTCTTTATCAACGGCTTCTGGTATGGATTCTACCCATGGGATTACCTGCCATATTACGGTTACCCCTACGATTACAACAACTACTACCCATACAACCAACGGCGCGATCGACGGAGCTCTTGGTGACCAAACAGAGGCTGCTATCGCACATTACCAGGAAGACCACGACCTGAGCGTGACCGGGACTCTCACCGCAGCTACGCTTCAATCGCTTGGATTAACGGCAGGTTAGCGACAAATCCGTAGTTAGCGTATCACAACGCCCCATTGGAACTTTTCATAGGTGAGGCGAGGAGCAACGGAGGTGGGCGCCAGCCTGGCGCTCACTTCCAGCTCTCTAGTCTAAGCGAGGGCATAATGAGCAGACGAATGTGAATATTTAAAGTCAATGAAACTCATGGGAGCTACACCTACATTTACGAAGTACAAGACATGAAGGGCCTTTCACCAATCAACGCGGCTAACCTTCGCATTGCCCACGCCCAAATCGAAAGCGGCCGTTCCGTCGGCAAAATAGTCCTGACGGGCTGGAATTAATTTCAGCCCCGCAACCACAAACTACCATGACGCCCATTAGTTCGAATTCTTGCGCCAGAGAAACCGCATGAGCGAAACGAAATAAAGGAAAGAACTTGATCTATGAACTTGCAATTGAACGGAAAAAAAGCGCTCGTCACTGGATCAACCGCCGGAATCGGCTTTGCCATCGCCCGGGCCCTGGCCCGCGAAGGAGCGTCTGTGGTCATCACTGGCCGCACTCAAGAGCGGGTTGATGAGGCGACCAAAAGTATCCGACAGGAAATTCGCGACGCAAAAATTAGCGGCATCGCTGCTAATCTTGCGACGCCGAACGGGATCTCAAAATGCATCGAGGCTCTATCTACAGTCGATGTTCTCGTCAATAGTCTTGGCGTCTATGAGGTGAAACCATTCGAGCAAATCACCGACGACGACTGGCATTCCATCATCGAGACAAACTTTATGAGCGGCGTGCGCCTATCGCGGCATTACCTACCGCGCATGAAAGCCGCCAACTGGGGGCGCATCATTTTCATCTCCAGTGAGTCAGCCGTGAATATTCCAGTGGAAATGATCCACTACGGCGTCACAAAGACGATGCAGGTCGCGCTGGCCCGTGGTTTGACAGAGACGACCACTGGCACGGGTGTCACCGTGAATTCAATTCTCGCCGGTCCGACGCGTTCAGAGGGAGTGGAGGAGTTCATTGTCAGGATGGCGGAGAGCAAAGGCGTAACCCCGGCGCAGGTGGAGAAAGAGTTCTTCAAAACCGCTCGACCGAGCTCGCTCCTGCAACGGTTCGCAATAACCGATGAAGTAGCCGCTTTGGTTGCGTTCGTGGCGAGTCTTCTCTCATCCGCGACAAACGGCGCCGCTTTGCGCGTCGAAGGCGGTGTGCTTCGTTCTATCTTCTAAGTCGCATAAGAACAATTGCGCGTTAGTTCCCATGAAAGCGATGCGAGGACGCATCGCACTCCAAAAGCACTTCGTGCGAAATCCACGGAAGACGCTCATTGTGTTTCGCGCAAGCTTTCGGACTGCGCACGCGTCCTTGCGTCGCTTTTGAATGTTTAACATCCCTGTTTGTTTATGACGATATATTGAAAGTAACTTCGCTGTTATCACGGCCAGCTCCGACTTTTCTTGCGTTATGTTTGGCAGGAGATGCGCTTATGACCCAACAGCGAGACTTCGTTGAGCCAGAGCAATTCAGTTTTAAAGACGACGGTATTGTCCCAAATAGTGTTCTGCATTTGCTGTTCTATCGGAAGGCTCTCACAACGGACACAGAAGATCCGGCGTCCATTTTCGAGCAACTCTTTGCCGAGAATGACTGGACCAACTCATGGCGAGACAGCGTCTATTCCTTTCCTCATTATCACAGCACCTCGCATGAAGTGCTTGGTGTTTATCGTGGCGTTGCAACTCTGCGCCTCGGCGGCGAGCACGGCAAGAATGTCGAGGTGCATGCTGGCGATGTGATTGTCATCCCGGCGGGTGTAGCGCATCAGAACGTCGGTGTCAGCAATGATTTTGGAGTCGTAGGAGCTTATCCAGGCGGACGCGAGTGGGATTTGCTTCGAGGCTTACCGGGCGAGCGGCCAAAGGCAGATAACACCATCGCGGCGGTGCCAATGCCAGACAACGATCCGATTTACGGCGTGGAAGGTCCGCTGCGACGGATTTGGAAATCCACAGGTGGCAAATCGAAATAGTTCAAGCACTCGCGCTTGAGGTAAGGCAGCATAGGTTTAAGATATGAGCCCAGCGCAACAAACTTCCGTCACTGCGACGTTTCGCACAATGCACGAGTCCGGATGCTTCGTGCTTCCGAATCCGTGGGACGTCGGAACGGCGATTTATCTGGAACACCTCGGATTCGAAGCGCTCGCCACTACCTCGGCAGGCTTTGCTTTCTCGCGCGGGAAGCGCGATGGCGGCGTTCCGCGCGATGAAATGCTGGCGCACATCCGGGAAATTGTGGAAGCAACGTCGTTGCCGGTAAACGCAGACTTCGAGTCTGGTTATGCCGACGAACCAGAAGGCGTCGCAGCGAATGTGCGACTTTGTATCGCCACTGGGGTTGCTGGCTTATCGATCGAGGATAATACGAGACGCACCGATCCGCCGCTCTATGAGAAAAAAGTGGCGGTCGACCGCATTCGCGCTGCGCGCTCGGCGATCGACGCTTCCAAAACTGATGCCGTACTAACAGGACGTTGCGAAGCGTGGCTGGTCCACGATCCCGATCCCTTGGATACGGCCCTCGACCGGCTTGCTGCTTACGCCGAAGCCGGCGCTGATTGTCTCTATGCACCAGGCGTCAGCAAACCCGATGAGATTGCACAGATCGTGAAGACAGTCGCGCCAAGACCTGTCAACGTCCTGGTTTCCGGATTCAATCATCAACGTTCATTGTCCCAACTGGCTCATCTCGGTGTGCGCCGCATCTCTGTAGGTTCCGGTCTTGCCCTGGCCGCATGGGGTGCATTTCTTCGCGCTGCGCAAGACATCCAAACAAACGGCGCATTCAATCTTCTGGCGAACGGCGCGGCCTCTGCCGACCTCAACGAACTGTTCCGCGAAGAATTATGATCGTTATCACGCGCTTTCCACTGGGGATCATCTTCGGTTCCAGTGTGCCTTCCGGGGACTTTATTATTGCCGGCGCTGATGCTTTGGCCTAGCAATGAACGAGCTTAGAAGAACGGAAACTCTATGATTACTGGACTGATGTTCATTGGCATTATCATTCTGCTCGGATTCTTCGTACTTATGTTCGTCATCGGCGGGTACAACGCGCTAGTTACATTGCGCAATCGTTACAAGAACGCCTACTCGCAAATCGATGTCCAACTCAAACGGCGCTATGACCTGATCCCGAATTTGGTCGAGACCGCGAAAGGTTATCTGCAGCATGAGCGAGGAACACTCGAAGCCGTCATCATAGCCAGAAATGCGGCCGTTTCGGCTAATACCCGCGCCGCAGAAAATCCGGGCGACGCTTCTGCTATGAAAGAGATTTCGTCCGCCGAAAGTGCATTGTCCGGCGTTATGAGCCGCTTGTTTGCGTTGGCAGAAGCATACCCGAATCTCAAGGCGAACACGACAATGATGAGTTTGATGGAGGAGCTGACTTCAACTGAAAACAAAGTCTCTTTCGCCCGCCAGGCTTACAACGACTCGGTCATGACCTACAACACGCGCCGCGAAGTTTTTCCAACTAATCTCATCGCGAACACTTTCAATTTTGGATCGGCTGAACTCTTCGTAATCGAGAAGCAGGAGCAAAAGGAAGCGCCCAAAGTCGCGTTCTAGGTCGGCTTGTAAAATCGACCGGGTGGACTTCTTCGACCGCCAGGACAAAGCCCGACGAAATACCACGCTGCTGGTATTTTATTTTGTCCTCGCCGTACTATCCCTCCTGCTTGCGGTGAACGTGGTGGTCTCGCTGCTCTTCATAGGGTTCACGAATTACGGACTCGTGATTAGGAACTTAAATCCGGTCTCTTCCGCCAACGAGTTATCGCTCCCCTGGTCGCAAGTCGAATTACTTTTCTTGGTAACGATCGGGACACTCTCTGTAATTCTAATCGGGAGCGTCTTCAAAACCTTACAACTGGCTCGCGGCGGCAGCGCGGTCGCCGAGCTGTTGGACGGGCGCTTAATTAACTCGAACACGAGCGACACCGATGAGCGCAAGCTGCTGAACGTCGTAGAAGAAATGTCAATCGCTTCAGGTGTCCCCGTTCCGCAGGTCTACGTCATGGATGGCGAGGCCGGGATTAACGCGTTTGCGGCCGGACATTCTGCAAGCGATGCAGCCATCAGCGTAACGCGCGGCTGCATGAAAATGCTTTCGCGGGACGAACTGCAGGGAGTGATTGCTCACGAATTCAGCCACATTCTCAATGGCGACATGCGGCTCAATTTGCGCCTAATGGGATTGGTTTTTGGAATCCTTTGCCTGACGGTTATTGGTCGAATACTTATCCGGACAAGAGGACGCAAGAATCCCCTGCCGTTGCTTGGGCTGGCCCTCATTGTCATTGGTTGGGCAGGCGTGTTCTTCGGGCGATTGATCCAGGCGGCCGTTAGCCGCCAGCGCGAGGGGCTGGCCGATGCCTCGGCAGTGCAATTCACACGCAATCCAGCTGGGTTAGCGGGTGCGCTCAAGAAGATCGGTGGGCTCGCTCAGGGTTCGCGAATCGAATCGCCCCATGCCGAAGAAGCCAGCCACTTGTTTTTCGCAAACGGTTTGGGCGATTCACTTTTTGCGACGCATCCTCCGTTAACTGAACGCATTCGCGCTTTGGATCCGAGCTTTAATGGGAAATTTCCATACGTAGTTGAAGGGTTAGCTTCTGCTATCTCGCCTGCACTGGGAACAACGCAGGGTCTACAACAAATTCCCGCAGTCCAAGGCGAAACGCGTCGGTTTGCGGCGCCCTTCATTGCTGAACACGCCGTTGTTGCAAACATCGGACAGACGACGACGCAGCATCTTAGTTATGCGGCCGACTTTCACCAGGCCATCCCGCCGGGACTGCAAGCCGCTGCACGCGATCCGCTCGAGGCCGGCGCATTAGTTTGTGCGTTTTTGCTCGCGAGCGACCCATCGACCCGGCAGAAGCAACTCGAAGATCTCGCCATCGACACATCCGAAGCCATGCGTGACGAGACCGTGCGAATGTGGCCTGAAATTCAAGGCATGCCCTTGCAGGCCAAAATTCCCTTGCTTGACCTCGCACTTCCGGCTCTACGCCGCCTTTCTCCCCAGCAATTTCAGCAATTCCGCGCAGCCGTAAAGACTCTGATCGCAAGCAAAACGAAAGCTGATTTGTTCGTGTACATGCTGCAAAAAATCGTGGTGCGGCATCTCGAAACGCATTTCTTTCCTGAGCAGAGGCCGGTCACGCAATTCTACGCCTTGCGTCCTTTAGCGCCCGACTGTGGCGTGCTTTTATCGGCGATCGCTTATGCGGGCGAAGAAAATGTGACGGAGGCGTACGCAGCGTTTGCACAGGGAGCGGAATCTTTGAGCCGTGCTGCGCGCTGTGAAATTCCATTGTTGCCGCCGGAGCAGTGCGACCTTTCGCATGTGGATGTAGCGCTTGCGCGGCTCAGTCAGGCCGTCCCGCAGATTAAGAAGAATGTTCTTAACGCCTGTGCGCAAACTGTTGCCGCCGATGGCGTCATCCAGGAAGGCGAAGCCGAGTTACTCCGCGCCATTGCCGACACACTCGACTGCCCGGTGCCGCCATTCGTGCAAACGGAGGAAGGCGGCGCGCCTGTCGTAGCTTGAAGACTAAAGCCAGGCGCCGAGCGACTCTGCCTCGCGGGGGCGACCTAGCAGCTCTGTAGTGGCAGCCGTGTCGGCTGCGCATAAAAGCTCTGTGGACGGCATGATTCATCAGTTGCGCACACTGGCGAAATCCGCTCCGGATAATTTCTATTAACTAAGAACTTGGGGATTGGAATTTTCGCTCAAGGAAACCATGATCATCGCATGAAAGTCGTTACCATTATTGCCCGCGTTCTTCTCGGGCTCGCCGCGCAAGACATTAAAACAAATGGCACATTCGAACTTCCGGCCGATGGCGCTGCTCCGGCCGACCTGAACGCCTCTGATCTCTGACTTCTCCTCCTTGCTTTGGCGATCAGCCGATCCGTAACGAAAAACGAGCCGATACTCTCTTGCGGCAAATTTTCGGCGTGGATTCGCGTGCGGTCGCGGGTCGACCGCTTCAGGGCGTACTCGCGGTCGCTTTGAGCCTTCTTCTTCGAAGCTCCATCGCGCAAAGTGCGGCGATGGTAAGCAGGTCGCTGATGATGTGGGTGGCCTTGACGCTTCCAAACGTGGCCGGCGTAAGAGTCGGCTCGAGCAGATCGCGCACTTGCTTCGAGACAGTGGCGGTGGCACCGCCAGAATCGAATTGTTTGATCGCTTCGATCGTGGCGAAGCGTTGCGCGGTGGTGTCTTTCATCGCATCGAGATTTTTATAGGCAAACAGCGCGAATAAAATGCAGACCAGCGCGGTGGTAATTGCAGCCGGCTGTTTGCGCAGCGAGGAAAACGCGAGGACACCGCCCACGATGATGACGTAAAGGTTCCAGTATTGCTGCATCGCATTCGAACGCTCGAAGTAAAGCTGAATCAGTTCGTTATAGTTCATAAGGTTCTCGCGATTATGAAGGCGCGCCATGCTCCAAGGCGAGGAGAAAAGAGTCAGTGCTATCGGGGGAAGAACGAAGTCGATGGTCGAATTCGGACAAGGCGGAGATCACGTCAGGGCGAATAACAATGCATGGTCGAACCCGGCGAATGATTGCGAATGCTTCTTCCGTGGCGTTCGCTTTCCCACTCATTATTAAATAAGCGGCCACCGCGGCCGCACTTCGCGAGTAACCGATCTTACAGTGCACATAGACGGCGTCGCCGTCTCGGGAGTGGTTGGCGATGAATTCGCTCATTTCCGCGAGTTGCGCCTGGGTGGGAGCAGTTAAGTCGAGGACGGGGACATTTCGATACTTGATTTTGCGGAATGGTTTCGCTTCGGAAAACTCAGCGCTTAAATCGAGCACGGCTGCCACTCCGTAGCACAAAGCTTTGTTCGCGGAACGGGATCCTAGTTTGCCGCCGATCCAGATTCGCGGCGTGACCTCATCCCAAGATCCACATCGGGTGCGGTAATATAACAGCGACAAATATTGACCGAGCAAACAAGGCGCCAGCACAAAGCGCGTGCTCCACGGCAACTTTCCTTTCGTCTTGTGAAAAACGACCGGACCCGCTCCGAAGTACGCGTTCGCCACGATGCCGAGCGCGATCGTTGGCCAAAGAAGCAAGGCACCCCATGGCCAGAAGATCGCGCCCATGAGCAAGACGACCGCCGCTCCCGCTGCGTAATACGAACCGATGCGGCGATTGACGACAACTGGCAGCGCGAGCAAAGGCTCGCGAAAGAGGTAGAAGCAATATCCGGCCAGGACAAAACCACCGACGATGTCGATTACATGGTGCTGGTAGGTAAGCACCGGCGAGAGACCGGTGAGAAAGAACCAAAGCATTGCCGCGAATAAGAAAACGCCGCGAAGATTTCTCGCGTAGAGATCGACAAGCAGCAACAGCAGCGCGGCGTGCAACGACGGGAGCAAATTAAATGGCGAGTCCATTCCACGAAACCAGTCAAAGATCGCGCCGATCGATCCGCTGGTATGAGGGCGCGGGAAAGCAAAGCGCAGCGGGAAAAGCAAAAAGCAAACGCCAGCAATGAGAATTGCGGCTACGACCCGCCGCGAAAAGATTCGCAGCTCCTCGTCTGTTCGACAAAGGAACGGGGCCGCGATGAAAAAAAGGTCGATCGACATGTAGGGGAGAATCATGAAAGGAACGAATGGGATGGCGCGCTCCCATTGAAAATAAAACGAGCCGATTTGACCGCGTTGTCCCGTGATCCAATTGCAGCCGCTGTAAACTACCAGGAATAGGACCGACAATCCCGCAGAAGCCGTGAACGCTTTAAGGCGAGAGACGCGCACGCGATGTCAACGTTCCCCGCGTCGTGCAATTGAGACGGTGAACATGCCCCATTGATCTACTGCCATCGCCATTTTCCGGAAACCGGCCACGCACACCAATTGATCGATTTCGGCCGTCGTCCGGCGGCGCATGATCCAGGGCTCCCCTTCCCGATTACGTAACACGCGCGCAATGAACTCGACCTGTGGATGCCAGGGTTGATTCGTGTAAATCAAATAGCTGCCCGGTTCGATTGCTCCGGCAAGCCCGCGGAGTGAATTCAAGACTGGTTCATTTCTGGGAAACAATTCGTAAAGCCCCGACACGATCCCGATCGTTGCGCGCGGCGCCATTGCGGCAATCGAATCGCGATCAAATGCGTCGCCTCGCTCCACGGTCACATTTGGCAGTTCGAATTCTTGCACTAATGCTCGCGCCGCATCGACATTCTCCTGTTTGTAATCGCGCAGGGTGGCATTCATCGAAATAGCTGGAAGCTCGTGCACGGTTTCCAAGACGTACCGCCCTGCGCCGGCAGCTATGTCCAAAATGCGAACGGGCCGCCCTTCCCTATGAAGGTTTTCGATCATGCTCCTCAATGCATTCTTAAGGTTCGCTTTGCGTTGCCGAATGCCACGCCAGCCGATGCTGTTGAGATACGATTTGTCGATCAAACGGCCGACTCCTAACGAGCCGCGCGGTTTATTTTCGTAAACGTAATCGAGCGAAAGTCCCGAATCGAAGCCGTTCCGCCAGCCGAGATCTACGCCGTGGCTCAAGCGGCCAGCCGCCCTTAATCCGGCGCGTGCGACGGCAAACTTCATTCCGCCGCGCGACTTCAGCCGCTCATATTCATCTCGTGTGTAGCCAGCCTGATCCGCGTTCAAAAGCGAAGGCTGAGTCACCTGCTCGGCGAAGCGCTCTTGAACAAACTTACGCACGCGTTCGACAACCAGATGTCGATCTTGATCATGAAAGATGGCGTGATAAGCGGTCGGATAAATTTCCATTTCCTTTAACGGCGACGAAAGCCGGTTAGAAAATTCAAGCTGCGCCTTCAGGCTAACGACCCAATCGCGGCCGGCTCCAATCATCAACGTCGGTGTTTGGATTGCGCCCGCGTCCGCGACCAATCGGTCCGCTGTATCGCTTAGGTCCAGTAAAAGATTGACCGCAATTTGCCGGAAGATAAGCGGGTCGGCATCGTACTGCGCAGCCTGCTCTCGGTCCCGAGTCAGGAGCTTCGATTTGACGTAACTCTTCACCTGGCCCGGGCCGAACAGTTTTTGTTTCATTCGTAGAAGCGGAACGGCGAAGGGAACGTAAAGCTTCACGTGAAACGCAGCTGTAGCCAGAATCATTGCGCGAATCGGCGGCGCGTAATCGTGCACCCAAGCCGCGACACTGACCGCGGCAAGGCTGTGAGCGAGAACGATCATGTTCTCGATAGGGATTTCGTAGCACTCGGAGATATGGTGTGCAAAAGCGTCCACATCTCTGATCACGTCGGCAAAATTATTCGCGGCGCCGCGTTCGCCCGGCGATCGCCCATGCCCGCGGGCGTCCCACGCGAAAACGGCGACGTCGTTCAGGGCGAGCAAGTCGACTGTTTCTTGCCACCGGCCAGAGTGCTCGTGGCCGCGGTGAAAAAGTAAAATAGCTTTGTCAGTCGCCTCGCGAGGAATCCACGCGCGATAGAACAACTCGGCGCCGTCCCAACTCTTCATCGCATGCTCAGTCGCTTCCATTACCTTCTCCCAGCTCCGTCACCGCGCGATTCAACTCCACTGCAATTGTGCAGATGTCGATCTTGTTTGCGCTACGCGATGAATAATTGCGAGGCGCGCCAACAATGAGTCGAACTTTTTTTGGACGCGGCAGACGCCGGCCCTTCGGCCACGCGCGAAAAGCCCCCTGCAAATAACAGGGAAGAACCGTGACGTCTCGCCCGGCGACGAGTGCGCCGATTCCCGATTTGAATTCCCGGGTCTCGCCCGTTTCCGATCGCGTGCCCTCCGGAAAAATGATCAGGATATTTTCGGGATCGCTGAGAAGTTCCGAGCAGATGGAGAGGCTCCGGCGAACGCGAACTCGCCGCGCAAAGGGCAGTGCATTGGTAACCACGGCGGCGACGAAAGTGCGCGGCACACTTTGGAAAAAATAATCCGCCGCTGCGGCTGGGAAGGTGCGATGCAATTTACGCAGGGGCAGCGCGGCGAGAAGGCAGAGCGTATCGAGATGACTGGAATGATTTGCTACGATAACGAGCGATCGGTTGGTCCGAAGATTCTCATGCCCGATAATTTCAAATCGGTGATAGATGCGCAGCCATCCGCGGATGATCAATGCGATCACCTCGCGCACTCCGTAAACCAGCATGTTGGGCTCGCGCGGAAATCGGCGTAAGCGATCAACAAATGGTTGGTCGAGATCGCAGGCGGAATCGTAATGCCAGGTTTTCATCGTAACCGGTAATAATATCCCGCCATGTGCATGAACAGTGGCGCAACATAGATCAAGCTGTCGATGCGATCCAAGATTCCGCCGTGACCCGGAATCGCCGCCCCCATGTCCTTCGTACCGAAGTCTCGTTTGATCAGGCTGATGGAAAGATCGCCGAGCAGTCCACCGATACCGACGATCAACCCGATAAAAATCAGTTGCGTCGCGCCGAAAAATGGAAACGAAAATCGCAGCAACCAGGGCAAAACCATCGAAACCGCGAGCGCGCCAAGCGCGCCTTCCCAGGTTTTATTCGGGCTGATTTCGCTCCGAAGCGGATGTCGCCCAAACAATCTGCCAAATGTAAACGCGGCGACGTCGTTTAGTTCGGTCGCGAAGATGACGTAACAAAGAAATCCGTAGGCATTTGTCGCGTTCGCAAGAAAACCCAAATGCCCGAACATCCAGCCGACATAAATAAAGCCAATGATGCTCAATGACATCTTTTGCAGTTCGCCTCGGGCGCGGTTGCTCAGGATCGGAATGAGCAGGATCAACGCGATAACAAAAACCGGCATGGCCATAAAACATTCATACCAGCCTGAAGCTGGCTTTTCGCCGCCCGGATGCGGCGCCCAGGATGCAATCCCGACCGCAACGATGCCGGCGTAAACCGCGCCCGTCATCCACCAGTCGCGATACAATCCTGAAGTGCGCGCGAATTCCTTGAACCCAAAGATCGAAAGCAATGTCACCCCGACAATGACCGGCACCCGTCCCGCGAAAACAACCAGCAGTCCGATCGATGCCATCACCAGCCACGAACGATAGGTTTTCCAGATCGCACCCAGATCCTTCCCTAACCCCCAATGGAGGAAACCGAGAATCGCGCCACCAATCGCGAGCGAAACGGGAACGATCAAGAGGTACGCGCGAAACACCGAGTCGTTCAGCGCGGTCTGCGGGGACATCATCGCGCTCTATCTTGAAGCGCGATCATGATTCGTTTCAAGCGAACGATTATCGTTTGCAAACAGCCCGCGATTATCAACAGACAAGTCCAATCGAGAATGGTCAGTCTCCCAAAATTGTGTAACCCGGCTTGGCATGATCGACACACAAACATCGCCCAAGCCCCGATGCTCAGCGCGACCATTCGCCAAGGCTTTGACATGATTCCACCAAATTCGCGCCGACCTCCGATTGCCTGGCCGAAAAGTCCCACGTAGGCGGTGAACAAGGAAACGATTGCCGTCCAATAGCCAATTAAAGGATTCATTAGACCGCTGTGTGCAACGCCGATGAAAATAATCACATCGGAGATTCGATCAGGCAGATCGTTCACAATCTCCCCGCGCGCACTCGCCTTTCCCGCCGCAACCGCAACCATGCCATCCAGCATGTTGAACCAAAGCCGGAGATAGCAAAACAACGGCGCAATAATCAGCAGCCACGCATTTCTGCCTGATTTCCAAAAACACAATGCGGCGACGAGCGCGGCCAGGATCGACAAGTACGAAATGGCATCGGGAGGAATGCCGAGGCGCACGCAGAAATTCGTCGCTCTCTCCGCCGTGCGACGGAACATCTGCGCAATCGGCCGGCGCGACGTCGGTTGGTATCCCACCATTCCCTACGCTTAGCGAAAAGCCAAGCGCATTGCCCGACAAATCCGGCGCTCTTCAAAATCCGGACAGATCTCCATCGTTCCAAAACTTCGTCATTGGAATTCCCTCTCGATCAAGCCACCATCATTGTATGAAAATCGCTACCATCATTGCCCGCGTTCTTCTCGGGCTCGTTTTCATCGTCTTCGGTTCTAATGCATTCCTACATTTCCTTCCGATGCCACCGCTCCCGCAAGGCGTGGCTGGTGAATATTTGCACGCCTTCTTTGCCAGCGGCTACGTTTACGTTATCGGCGGCCTCCAGGTCATCGGCGGCCTGCTTCTCCTGATCGGTCGCTTCGTTCCGCTCGGCCTAACGATTCTTGGCGCCATCATAGTAAACATTTGGGTCTTTCACATTTTGATGGCGCCCGAGGGATTGCCTCCGGCAATCGTCATCACCGTTCTCGAATTGTTTCTTGTCTTTCGGTATCGCGCTGCTTTCGCCGGTCTCGTCCGCGCGTAGGATTTTTCGCGAGTTCACTTTCATCGCGAAGTACCAAATCGCTGGCCCAGGCATAAACAGTCCGTCACTCTCCACGTTGAAGAGACGATTCAAGCGCGCCCGATAGTTGCGCGTTCCGTGTTCAGTATCGCGGTTGTGTCGGGTCAGGCATACATTGCAGGCATGGACAACTCAACCGTGACTAACCAAACCAATACAAAACCGGCTAACGTTGTCGTGCGCGGCGACGCGGGCGGATTTCTGCAGGAGGTTGTCAGCGGAAAGCACAATTTACGCGCGGACGAGCCTGTGAGCGCAGGCGGAAGCGATGCCGCCCCGGGGCCGTATGATTATCTGCTTATCGCCCTCGGTGTCTGCACATCGATGACGGTCGGCTTGTATGCGCGACGGAAGCAATGGCCGCTCGAGAATATCATCGTGTCGCTTCGGCATTCGCGGATCCATGCGAAAGATTGCGAAGAGTGCGACACGAAGGAAGGCATGCTCGATCAAATCGATACAGAAATCGAGTTGACTGGCTCATTGACAGCCGAGCAACACGCAAAACTGATGGAGATCGCCGCGAAATGCCCGGTTCATCGGACGCTCACATCGGAGATCAACATTCGGCTGCGAGCCGCTCCGAAATCAACAGCGTCGTGAATTGCACGGTTGTAGCCGGCATCGGTGGCGTCGGCTGGGAGTTTGCGATCCTCGTATCGGCCGGGGTCAACATCATCTTCCGCCAAAAAGTTTGCGGAAAGATCTGAAGAAGCGGCCCGGGAAGGTCGCCGCTTTTTGCGGAAGACCCTGCAACTGTTGGGCAAACGGCCATTGTTCGCCTCCATGCACCTGGCACGCGACAGTCGGCACCTTGTCGGCCGGTAGATCGATGTCGTACGCACTTCCAGCCGTCTGGCAGCCAGTAGTAGCGAGCTGATTTGAAATCGAACAAACCGTGGCGTGTTGAATCGGCATAGTCGGTTGCAACGCCTGGGCTGGGTAATGCTCCGCCGCTTTGTTCATTACTTGTGTCCAGACCGGCAGCGCGAGCGCGGCGCCATAACCGTGTGGAATAATCGTTGTGGGCTGATCAAAACCCACCCAAACACCACAGGTCAGCGTAGTCGTGTAACCCAGAAACCACGCATCCTTATAATCGTTAGTCGTGCCGGTCTTGCCGGCTGCTGGCAATCTGAAGCCTGATGACCTCGCGCTGGCCGCGGTCCCGCTCGTCAAAACTTGTTCCATTAGTTGGGAGGTCATCCACGCCGCGCTCGGGTCAAGTGCCGGTGCGGAGATATGCGCGGCGCGATAGATCGGCTTGTGCTGCTGGTTGTCGATGCGCTCGATGATGTATGCCTGCTTGCGCATTCCGGCATTGGGAAAAACAGAGTAAGCAGCAGTCAAATCTTTCAGGTTCGTCTCAAACGAACCGATGTAAATCGCCGGCCCGTGCGGAACATTTTGAGAAAGGCTGAGCGTGTTGGCGACTTGTTGCACCGCGTCGAGTCCGCCGAATTGCCCGACGCGCACGCTCATGGTGTTGCGCGAATGGATGAGACCGTATGAGCAGGGCTGGATGCCGACGTAAGTCCCGTCTGAATTTCCGGGCGACCAACTTCCGGCGCCTTCGATTTCCCCCGGCTGAATCGGGCCGTCGCTAATGGCAGCACCGGGCAAGAGTCCGTGCGTAAAAGCTATCGTGTAAACGAATGGTTTGAATGCAGAACCAACCTGCCGGTTTGTCGGAGCGAGTGCGCGGTTAAATTTGCTTTGCGCATAATCGCGGCCACCAACGAGTGCGCGAATGCCGCCGCTTGCGTTATCGATCGTCACGACCGCACCTTCCAGATACGGCATCGACGAATCCCCTTCTCCGCTCTCCGGCGGCCGGTAACTCGCTTTCAGCGGATGATGGAAATTGGATTGATGCTCGATCTTCGTGAGTTGTGTCTCGAGCGCCTGCTGCGCAGCGTTTTGGACAGCCGAATCGAGCGTGGTGTAAATCGAGAGGCCTCCGTTATCGATCTGGTCCTGTGTTAACAACAAATTCAAATCACGCTGGACGGCGTCCATTGCGTAATTCTCCTGGATGAAGGGCAGACGCTTGGGACGCGGAGTAATTTTCGCTTTCTTTGCCTCATCGGCTTCGGCTGGCGACAATGTTTTCAATGCCACCATGCGATCCAAGACTACATTGCG
>QHNJ01000052.1 GCA_003218395.1 Verrucomicrobiota bacterium | reverse complement strand
CCGATAGCACCGGAAAAAGATCGTTGCGGCGAAACACCGCGATCAACACGCGAGACGCGTGCGCTACCTAACTACCCGCGTGACATTGATTCGTTCGCACGGATATTTTCACCGTGGAAAAGCTGAACCTTCTTGCTGTCGCGCTGGGCCTTGCCGCGCTTGCCGGCATCAACCTTTATCTCACGGTTTTCGCCACCGGGCTGGCGATTCATTTTCACTGGATCACGCTCGCACCGGCCTATCAATCGCTCGAAGTGCTAGGAAATCCGTGGATTGTTACGATCGCCGGCATCCTTTATTTCCTCGAATTTTTCGCCGACAAAATTCCGTGGATCGACTCCGCCTGGGATGCTGTTCACACGGTGATTCGCCCGATTGGTGGCGCGCTGCTTGCGATTCAGGTACTCGGGCATCCAAGTCCCGCATTTACGGTAATCGTCGCGCTGCTCGCTGGCGGCACGAGCCTGATCGCGCACACCGCAAAGGCGGCTACGCGTCTCGCTACCAACACATCGCCGGAACCATTTTCGAATATTGGGCTGAGTCTCGTCGAAGACGCAGCCGTGCTGGGCGGACTCGCTCTCGTTCATTTCAACCCGCTGCTTGCCCTGTTAATCCTCGCGTGCGGCATCGCCGCGTTCTTTTACTTTGCACCAAAAATTCTGCGAGCAATGAAAGCAAAGATCTCGTTGGCGTGGAAAAAATTGAATGGACCGGCCGATCTCGACATGCCGGTCAAGCTGCCGGAGACGCTGCCCACGCGACTGGAGCCGATCTTCAGACGCCAAAATTTACTCGGTGAAACGATCGCGTGGACGGCGCCATGCATCAGCGGTCGCGGCCAGCGTATTCCAGCAAATCTTTTCGGCGCGCTTGTCGCAACGAATGAGGAACCACGTAAACTTATGTTCGTGGCACGTAAGAATCGTCGCCCGTTTGCCAAAACCATTGAACTGCACGGCTCGATGATTGCGCACGAGCCCAAATTTCTGTCAGAAAATCTTATCATTTTCCCCAAGGTGGGCAAAGGCGCGAGGTATTCATTCGTCTTTCCGCGGTCACATGCGGCGCTGGTCGAAAAGATTGCTCAAGATCTTCGCGTTCGTATAAATTCGCCGATCTGGCCGCTCGATCTGCAGGGTGTCGGGGCAGCTGACGTCGCCAGCGAGGAATCACACGTCGAGCGAGAGGCGTCCACCTGACGAATGGTGGGGACAGGGCGCTGCGCGGCATGGAGCAGATTGTGGAATATCTGCGCGAACGACTGCGCGACCCGGCATTGCACGAGCAAGACGCACACGCTTAGGTGGATCGAGCAGTCTCTTGCTCGATGCTAAAATAATGCCGGCGAAGCCGAGACTTGATCAGCATCGGCCGACGGAGCGGCCGATCCACCTTGAAGCAGGCAAATGTCCGATTCACAATGACGTGATGCTTTATCGTGGGTTTCCCTCAAGGCTCCATCATGCGGTCCCTCATTGGGTTGAACCGGGCGCGCTGTTCCATGTCCGTGTCGCGCTTGATCGCGAAAAACAACAGCGGCAACTAACTGAGCCAGTGCTCGCACAGAGACTGCTCAATTCAGCGCGTTTTTATGAATCCAGACAATGCTGGCACATCACGTTGTTTCTATTGATGCCTGATCACTTACATGCGCTTCTTTCATTCGTGACCGACCGATCGATGAGCGGCGTCATTGGCGATTGCAAACACTTTCACGCCCGCAAACATGGAATCATGTGGCAAGAGGGTTATTTCGACCATCGCCTGCGTAACGATGAACGCGGCGAACAACTCTCAGCAAAGATAGATTACATTCGTCAAAATCCTGTCGTTGACGGCTTGTGTGCGAACGCTCGCGATTGGGCGTGGTCATCGAGCGCTCTGCATAGGTGAATCGAGCAGCCTCTTGCTCGATGCTAAAATAATGCGCTTGCAGCGCTATGCTCAGCATCGCGCGCGGAGCGCACGATCCACCTTTCCTCATTGCGACGCTTGCGGTAAAAACGATCCGATGTCGCTCGCCAATCGATACGCAGACCTCCTCGATACCATACGCATTCGCGAACGAGCGCTCTTTTTCCCGCTACGCATTCCAAATGAGCTGGAGCTGCAAGCGCGCTGGTTCGCAGGTGATTTCGGCAAACATTTTGTCAGTCTTGCCGGTGACAAAATCGATATTGTCCAGTTCGGCACCTGGAATCGCGAGGCGGGACCGGATTTCCGTGATGCGGCAATTCGGATAAATGGCAGCGATCCGATTCGCGGATGCATCGAGCTCGACGTGAGCGATCGCAGTTGGGAAACGCATGGTCACGCTACCAACCCAGCGTTCGAAGAGACTGTGCTGCACGTCTTCATTGAGAGGAGCAACCGCGAATTTTTCACGCGTACAAGATCGAATCGCAACGTGTCGCAAGTTTGCATTGATCCGACCGTTCTACCGGATGCATTCAGCGAAAATGTCCCGCTGGCGCGACCGGGTCGTTGTCAGGCGCCGCTCAAAGATTTGCCGGAAGAGCGTGTCCGCAGTGTGCTTGATGCCGCAGCGCAATTTCGGTTGCAGCAAAAATGCGCTCGGATTCGCAATAAGATAGACAACCATGGGCGTGACGAGGCGCTCTTTCAGGAATTGGCTGCGGCGCTCGGTTATAAGGAAAACAAATTGCCTTTTACGCTGATCGCGCAGCGCCTGCCGCTGAATCTGCTCCGCGAAAAGCCCGACGAGAGCGAAGCGCTGCTCTTCGGTGTTGCGGGTTTCTTGGAAACGCCTGATCTCGACGTTTACAAAAGATCGACGCGCGAATATGTGCGGCAATTATGGGACCGGTGGTGGCCGCATCGCGATGCCATGCAAAGAATGATTTTGCCGGCCAAGGTTTGGCGCATGAGCGGCACGCGTCCAGTGAATCATCCGCAACGCCGATTGGCTGGCCTGGCAATGATTGCACGCGAGTGGCCGTCATTTCGGCGATGCTTAAGCAAAGCGGTCCACGGCGACCAGCCTTCGCCAAGCTTCGGCGTGGCGAGCACACCCACCGCCACAGTGGCCGACTTCTTCAATCATCTTGAACACCCGTTTTGGAATTTTCATTACACGCTTACCTCAGGCGCAGCGTCCAGGAAAATGGCGCTCATCGGCGAATCGCGTATTGCTGAAATCTTGGCAAACGTGCTTTTCCCGTTCTGGCTCGCGGACGATCTCGAGATTTGGCCGGCCTATGCGCAGTTGCCAGCGCGTCTATCAAACCGCCGGCTGGAAACGGGCGCAACGCGCCTTTTCGGAAATGATTCGCGGCGAAAGCAATTTCTGGAAACTGTCGCGCATCAACAGGGTTTGCTTCAGATTTACGAAGATTTTTGCATGCAGGACAATTCCGATTGCGCACAATGCCCATTCCCCGAGCAAATGGCGAAGTGGACGTAAAGAGCTGTAGTGGCGGGCGTGCCGGCCGCATTAAGGTTGGTTCGCGGCTGACACAGCCGCCCCTACAGCTGAACGAAAGTATTGTGCAGATCATCGTTGCAGTTCATAATCCTTCCCCAATGCAGAAAAATTTGCGTGCCCCCCGCGCCTTCACTCTGATCGAGTTGCTCGTCGTTATCGCTATCATCGCAATTTTAATTGGCCTTCTTTTCCCAGCCTTTAGCGCTGTGCAGGATCAGGCAAAAAGAACACAGGCGAAAAACGATCTCACCCAAATCGTCAGCGCAGTGAACGCGTACTACACCGAGTACGGCAAGTATCCGCTCGTGGCTGCCGACACGATCTACGGACCCGCAGCTACTCCAAATAATGCGTTATTCAATGAATTGCGGGCAACAGCCGCCCAGACTCAGAATCCGCGGCTCATAGTCTTCATTTCCCCACCGGATGTGAAGGATCCGGCAAATCCGCGTTCCGGCATTGGAACGGCCGCGGCCAACCTGGGGCAATATTTTGACCCGTGGGGCAAACCTTACCATGTGGAGATTGACGGCGGTTACAATAATACTGTCGCTAATCCCTACACTGCTAATGCTGGAGCGAGTCCGCTGCAGATAGGAGTGATCGCGTGGTCCCTTGGGAAGGACGGAAGTGGGGCGATAGCAGCGGGGAGCGGCGACAAGAATACTGGCGTCTACGAAGACGACGTGATTTCCTGGCAGTGATTGTTCGAAGGCTTGCAAAACTTGTCCTGAGCGAGCGCAGCGAGCCGAATGGATCGCAAATCGGCATTCCCCGACTAAACTAGATTTGAACTGTTTCAGGGAGCCGATTACTATCGTCAA
>QHNJ01000051.1 GCA_003218395.1 Verrucomicrobiota bacterium | reverse complement strand
ATTCTCACGAATTTTTTGCGACAATTCCCCGAACCATGAAACGCGCCAAACTTGCAGTTCGCCCATATCGCCACAGTAAGACACATCCATATTATCTCCTAAACGAGCTTCCGTCCGCAACCTCGCCATCATACCAACCTGTGAAAACAACCCCAAAAACCACCGACTCCCGCACCTTTTCGCGCGCCATCAGATGCTTCTTCACCGCCGGCTTCCTGCCGGCCGTTGTCTTAATCCTGCCGATGCGCACGGGCTACGCTGGAATCGACGCGACGCGGGTCGCCGGCGGCTTTAGCGCACCGCTCTACGTGACTGCACCTCCCGGTGATACGAGCCGGCTCTTTGTCGTGCAACAGTCGGGACAAATCAAAATTATCAATCTCCCTTCGCGCACGGTGAACCCGACGCCTTTTCTCGATATCTCGGGCGAGGTCAATTTTAGCGGCGAAGAAGGTTTGCTCGGCCTGGCCTTTGATCCGAACTACGCATCGAACGGCCGCTTCTACATCAACTACAGTGCGCCGGGTGGATCGTTCGGCGCCGGTGTGAGCCACACGGCTGAGTTCCTCGTGTCGGCCGATCCCGACATCGCCGATCCCACAAGCGAGGCCACGCTCTTCACGTACGATAAGCCGCAGAACAATCACAACGGTGGTTGGGTCGGCTTCAGTCCGCGCGCCGGGGACGAAGGAAATCTTTACATTTCAACCGGCGACGGCGGTAGCGCGAACGACGCAGGCCCAGGTCACATCGAGCCTGGCGGCAACGCGCTGAACACGACAACACTGATGGGTAAAATGTTGCGTATCCACATCGAAGACACCTATGGCACCTACTCGATTCCGCCTGATAATCCGTTCTTTGGATCAAACACCGACAAACAGGAGATCTTCTGCTGGGGTTTGCGCAATCCCTGGCGCAATAGCTTCGATCGGGTCACCGGCACGATGTTTATCGGCGATGTCGGGCAGGACACGCGGGAAGAAATCGATGTGCAAAAAACCTCCAACCCCGCTGGCGGCGAAGACTACGGCTGGCGTGTGCGGGAAGGCTTTATCCAGAATCCTGCTTACCCTCACGATCCGCCGCCGCCCGATGCAGTCGGTCCAATTTTCGATTATCCGCACACCAGCGGCCAGGCGGTAATCGGTGGTTATGTCTATCGCGGGAGTCGGATTCCGTTGTTAAGCGGCATCTATGTGTTCGCCGATTACCTCGGACCGGAAGGTGGTAACAATACCGGAAAAATTTGGAGATTCCGCTATAACGGCCAGAGCGTGTCCGGATTCCGGGATATCACCTCGCAGTTGTTTCCGACGCGCGTTGGTAGTTTCCCGTTGAACAACCCATCCTCGTTAGGCGAAGACGCCAGCGGCGAACTCTACATCTGCGACATCGGCAACGGGAACATCTACAAGATCATCCCCGGACGTTGACCTTTTAATTTCTCTTATCGCCAGGGCATGCTCCCGCGCGTAACCGCCCAGGCGATTGATGTCAATCGCCTACCCGCGCGTCCTCACACATCAGTTTTCTCCATTCCGAGCGGAGTCGAGGAAGCTCATTATTAAAAGTAATCCCGCAGCAGCGGGAGGCTGACGCTCGAAATGACAAAATGGGACAGCCGCGGGTACAGTTGTTCGCAATCGGATGTCACGCTTTTCCGTGGCACGGAATCAGCTATGAGCCCCATTGCCCGGCCTCCGACGAAGACTGGATTCCAATCATGGCTCGGGAATAAATCTGCATCTGCCAAAGCTGAATATTCTTTCTGGTTTCAGTGGGGATAATGTCCATATACGATGTAGCGCTTGACTTCCCCATTAAAGCCCACCACCACCCAGAGTTCCCACGCTTTAACCTGCATAGCGTTCAAAAACGGGCCGATGATTGGAATGTAGTTTTGAGCGCTGATTGGGCTCGAGTAAAACCATTCAAGCGCCGTCTCTCTCGGTGGACAAACCGTTTTTGTTGCGGGCGGACCGAAAGCCCGAACAAGATCCTCTTCCGTCGTCTGGCCCGGTCTGATTTGGTTGATCTTCTCTTGTGTGATCGATACGCCGGCCGCTGCGTAATTCGTTAGGCAGACGAGCGTGAACAATGCGAGTATCGATTTGATAGTTTGACTTTTTCTGTTCATAGGATGAATTGCTTGCGATAGCGATTTTGCGAACTTCCTTTTCCAGAATCTAACAGCGCGCACATTCCTGCCGGCTGCTGAATTTTTAAGCCGCTTTGACGTCGGAGCCGTATGGCGAGCCAAGCTGCGACCACAAAACCGTCCCCGACTTTCGGGTAAAGAGTCATTCGTAACGAAACTATCAGGAACCAATTCATTGTCAAAATCGCGCCGGACATCAACACAATTCCCGTGCAAAATCTCGCTGCGAATCGGTCGCATGACTTCAGATATGAAATTGCTACCGGTTTGTCGAGATTGCAATTCGCATTTCCAGCTGTTTCAACTCGCGCCGCTGCTCGTGCGTCTCGATCACATCGCCCGCTTCATCGATAACACGAATCACAGCATCATGTCAACGGCTGAAAAACCGGCATGGGACGTTCGCACTCGATTATTTGCCTCGTTGTCTCAGTTTTCGCCCTTTCCTGATTCGTCGGTGGGCAGCGCGCCATTCCCGCTGCTTCCGGGTGTAATACTCGCGCCAGTATTCGGCAGTCCGTATTCGTGGCCGGCCACGCTGTCTGGTCTTAGGCATAGAATCAAGATAACTGATCGCGCAGCTTAACCAGATGATAAAGGCCGTTCAAGATTGATGTCGAAAAAGCTTTCTGGCAACGGTGAGGACAGCAACGCAGCTTCTCCGCCGAGACGTGAACTTACGGCGTGAACTTGTAAATCGCGCCGTCGTCGTTATCGCCCCCATGGGTGGTGGCGCCGTAGAAGCTACCGGCTCTATTAATCATGCCGCTATAGGGGAAAGCCGCGTCGGGAGGACCTTGGAAAAGATGAGGCAAGCTCTCAACCCAGCTCCCATTTGGTCCTCGAGTTAGCTTAAAAATAGTCCCGCTGCCCAAACCACCTTCACTCGTCGTCCCATAGAGGTTACCAACCGAGTCAAAGTTCAGGTGACTGATGGGGCTGTTACCATCTCCTCCCTCTGCGAAGCTGTAGAGCACTCTTTCCCTCCATTCGTCTGTTGGCGTGGGCGCCAACTGATAAACCGCGCCGATACCATTGACGCCGCCGTAGTAAGTGGTGCCGAAGATATTGCCCGCTCGATCAAACAATAAAGCACCGTAGGGAAACACACCATCCGGTTGACCTCGAAAGGAATAGAGAGTCTTAAAATCCCATTCGCCAACCTGGGTGGGACTGAGCTCAAAAACAATTCCGCTTGCGAATGCGCCGCCCGTCGTCGCCGCGCCATAGAGATTGCCGTTGCGCAGAACCATTTTTCCCGCCGACCCACTCGACCCATCTGCCCCACCCGTGAAGGAGTGAATCACTTTGAAGGTGTAATTGCCATTTGCACCGGGGTGAAGCTGGTAAATGGTGCCGAGCCCAAAAGCCCCACCGGTCGGAGTCATTCCATAAACATTGCCATGGGGATCCACAGTCACCCTTGCGCCGGGACCAGAGCCATCATCGCCCCCAGTAAAAGCGTGAATCACCGTCTGCGTCCAGGTTCCTCCGGAGTTAGTCAGCTTATAAACTACTCCGCACCCGCCCTCGCAACTGCCCGACCCGCCGGCAACCGCCGTGCCATAGAGATTGCCCTGCGCATCGAGTGTCACACCTTTGTAGGGCTCGCTACCATCGGGGCCACTCGTAAAGCTATAGAGTACGGTATGCGTCCAGGAGTTTCCTGACGGCGCCAGCTGCCAGACGGTGCCACTTCCGAAATCCCCGCCCAGCACGGTTGAGCCGTAAAGGTTACCCACGCCGTCGATCGCCAGATCCGTGTCGGCATATTCGCCATCCTCATCCCCGGCCAAGCTGTAGATCACCTCAGTCGTACTCGCCTTGGTAGCGCCAATCCCAAGGAGCAGCACCGCTGCGAAAAGGGAAAGCACCGTTGCAGGATGGTAAAATCGCCACCTGTGCAGGTCGGAAAATATTGATGCGATGTTCTGATGGCAGCAGGTATTCATGAAATAGTGTAGGGCAAAAATTCGTTGCAGCAAATCAGATAAATTGCTCCCGAGTCGCCCTGTCGGCCTCAATAAGGAAGCTGCAAGTGGAGCCGCTCCCCTAACGAAGCGCGCCGTCGCTCTTCACGATTCTACGCATTCACCGGGCAATGCAATCGGCTACTCAAAGCTTTTCAGGTTGGCACGTGACGCTGTGATTCGCGTATTCGATGAAGCCGGCAACGTGATCGATACGCACGAGCGCGTTGGCGATTTCAAAGAGCCGGGAAGCGGTCATGTTTGGCATTTCGAGCAAAGCAAAAACCCGCCGCGCCTGTGAAGCGTGACGGCTGTAGTGGCGGGCGTGTCGCCCGCATCCTTATGAAATTGCGGCCGACACGGCCGCCTCTACATCTTTTTGCCGCGGACAACGTCCGCGTGAACGATCGGCGAAAGGGCGAACAGTGCGCCCGCGAGAGCAATGAGAAGCAAACCGCGTCGCAAAGGTCGCCGACTGAGCGAATCGTTGAAGAACGGAATTGAATTTGCGAACTGAATCGAATGAAACATACAGACCTTCTTTCTTCTCCCGGTCCTTGGTTTGTGATTGCAGCTCTGAAGCGGGCAAAGAAGCGACCGGGAGGAAACTGCCGTGCCTGATTCAGGTTCGATGTGAAGAGATTAGGCTTGGGAAAGTCGGCAGCTTTACTGATTGTTGAGGACGATTTGCGGTGAAGATTTCTTCGCTTCAAGCTGAGCGCTCACCTTCTGGATTTGCAATGCCTGTTGTTCAAGGCGCGCGGTGAGCGCTCTAATTTCCCGCTGCTGTTCCGCGGTGGCCGCTTGAGAGCCCTTTTGTTGTTGCATTACGGTGGCTTCTAATTTCTCCACTCTGCGATGCTCTTTGAGGAACTCGTTGAGCAGCATCGCGTTCACCGCTTCGTAGCGAACGGTTGGTTTACTTATGATTACTGGCTAGAGAAAGGGCATGAGTGGCTATGGAACAACCGTCAACGTGAGATCATTGCCGTCGCCGCCTTCGTAGCTGACTTGGAAGGTGTTGCCGTGGGTGGTGAACGTAGAGCCGTCAGGTAGGTTGGCGAATGTGCCTGCAATCGGGCCCGCGGAGGTGTTGTGAATCACCGTAAGAATTGTGCCCGCCGGGAGCGGAACTCCGCCACGGCCCACCAAAGAAAACTGCGCGCTATTGATGGTCACACCATTGGCCACCACTTCGTCCGCCATCGCACTCCTGGTGTTCAATCCGCAGTTGTAGGTCGCGTCGGCTTTGAAGGTCAGTGCGCTCTGGATGGTGAGCGAGTCTGGTTTGCCTCCACGCCTTCCGGGACCCAGAGCTGCGCCAGGGCCAGCGCCTGTGCCGACGGTGACGGCGCCGGCTATAGTGCCTCGGCCGCCCAGCCGGCCCGCATTGACTTGGACCACACCACTACCGGTTGCCGAGCCTGTTCTGTTGTTGATCACCAGGTTACCGCCTTCAATCGTGGTGCCGCCCGTGTAGATGTTTGCGCCGGTCAACTCAAGGGTGCTGGTGCCGATCTTGGTCAATGCTCCGCGGTTCCCTCCTATGACACCGGAAAAGAGGGTACTCAGGTTGTTACTGCCCACGATGAGGCGCTTCGCGCACCGCCAACAGAATCCGTAAAAAAAATCCGGCCCGCTCCAAATCCGCTGAAGGTGCCGTTGGCAATGAACGTAGCATTGCTCGGCGACGCCCCGAGAAGAAAATCCGAAGAGCCGCCATTTGCACCTTCAACCGAGCCGCCATTGTTAATGACTGTGGCATCGGCTGTGGTCGCGTCGTTGTCGAATCGGGTGAATCCTCCTCCGCTGCCGGCGACGGCACCCCCTTCGTTAATGATTGTGGCTGTTCCTGCATTCGCGTTTTCAAAAAAATATGTCGTGCCACCAAGTACGTCCCCAGGTGGCGCGCCCTCGTTGATGATCATGGCATTTCCTGCACTCGACTGATCAAAGAATTGCGTGGTCCCGCCCGCTGCCTCATCGCCACCGTTTATGAACATGCCATTGCCAGCATTGGAGCTATCTAAGAAAAGCGTTTGACCGCCGCTCCGGCCCAGGTTCGCGCTGGCGGGGTTAGAGAACACCGTCAGGTTCCCTGCCGTCGCGCTATTCTCAAAAATAACCCCGTCGCCGTCTAAGCTTACAAAGTTTTGCGAAACACCTGAGTTATTCACGATTCCCGTCCCGCTGATGGACAGGAAATAATTAAACTCCCCTAGGTACGAGGGCACGGTAATGGTGTAAGCGCTTGCGCCCGGATTAAAGACGATGCTATCGACTTCTATGCTACCCGTACCCGGCGCCGATGTAATGTCCGTGGTAGTGGAAACATCGAAAGTAGCGATGTCGCCCGGTCCATTTGGAACGGTATTGGGCGTCCAGTTTGCAGCTGTGTGCCAGTCGCCGCTGGTCGGATTGAGATTCCACGTAGCGCTGTCGGCGTAGATGGCGTTCAGCGCACCGAGCGATACCGCTAGAACCATGGCACAGGACAGAATGGGAGCTTTCATGGCGGCAATTGTGCCCATGGCCTCCTTTGATAGTAAAGCGGATTCGTGATGACTATGGCACGACGGTAAGGGTGAGATCGTTCCCGTCGTCGCGATGCGCGTCAGCAATCCAGATCGTTCGCCCTTCCGAATCAAGGGCTGAGACGCAGCCCCAAGCTCCAACCGGCTTTGCTGAGATTGTCAGCGATGATTTCCCAGTACTTCACGCCTTGCAGTGCGCGTTTACTGATTGTTCAGAACCGTTTGCGGCGCAGGTTTGCTCGCTTCAATCTGCGCGCTCACCTTTTGGATTTGAGACGCTTGCTCGTCGAGCTGTCTGGTGAGCTGCGCAACCGTGGCTTTGAAGTCTTTCTGCTGCTGCGCCAGCGTCGACTTTAGCTGGGTGATCGTCGTTTGTTGCTCCTGCACTTTGCGCTGTTCTTCGAGAAGTGACTTGTGCTCTTTGAGAAATTCATTCAGCAACATCGCATTCACTGCTTCATAGCGAACCGTGTACGGCTTGCCCTGTTCGTCACGGGCGACCAGATCGGGATTCACCTTTTCCACGTCTTCGGCCACGAGGCCGAATTGCGGGATGCCCTCGGGGTCCAGCTCTTTCTTATAATGGAAGGTGACTGGTTTGAGCGCGAAGATCGCTTCACTGGCCTTGTCCATCGGTTTGATCGCTTCCTTGAAATGCGCAGAGGATGTAGTCGTGCCGAGATGACCGGTGGTGTCTATAATCACTCCTACGCCTCCTGGCACGGTTACACCGCTGATGCCAGCGATAAACGTGTTCGTGTGGGTCTCATTGCCCATCCGAATCGTATTCGATTCATCGGCCACACCCACGTTGCCAATGCTGATGTCGTTGCTTCCCGTTTTGATGTTCATGCCTGCGGAGATGCCAAGAGCCGTATTGCTATCGCCTACGCAATTGTAGAGTGAGTTGTATCCGAGGCCGGTATTGTTGACGCCCCGTTTGTTGAGCCGTAGCGCTTGAAAACCGATTGCCGTGTTGTTGCTGCCGAGACGATTAAGCTGTGCCGCAAAAAAGCCATAGGCTGCATTGTTACTCCCAGTACTGTTATTTTGCATCGCTCCAACGCCGCTTGCGGTATTAAAAATACCGGTGGTGTTTCCGAACAGTGCATCATTGCCGACCGCCGTATTCGAGCTGGCAGTATTTAGTAACAACGCTCCGTCGCCAACGGCAGTGTTTGAGCTACCGGTAACATTCGCCGTGAGGGCTCCCCAACCAACGGCAGTATTCGCAATACCGGTTGTATTGGACTCGAGTGCAACCCAACCGATGGCCGTGTTTTCGGCGCCCGTTGCGTTAATGAGCGCGCTCTCACCCAAAGCCGTGTTTTGGTTGCCCAGACACCCGTCTTGACAAACCGCTCGCGCTTGCGGCGCAAGCCCGAAGAGGGCGAAGGCGAGGGCAAGCGCATTCAGAATCAAACCGCGTCGCAAAGGCGATCGGCTAATGGAATTTCTTGTAAGTGAAGTTTTCGTTTTCATAAACAACCTTTCGTTCCCACGATTGGTTAATTGTGCGACTGCAGCTCTGAACGAGGAAAGAAGCTGTCGGGAGAAGCGCTCCCTCCAGCATTCAGAATCTTGGTTTGCAGAAATCCTGCAAAAATATCGCCGATTCGTCAAGACAAGAATATCAAATTATCCGACGCTCGAATGAGATCGCCTCGGAGCCGCAACATCCGCTTTCTCCACTGTGCGAAATGAGGATTCGGACGGTAAGAGAAATAGATTGCTTATTCGCGAATCTGGCCCTCGCCGCGGATGACGTACTTATAAGTCGTTAGCTCTTCGAGTGCCATCGGCCCGCGCGCGTGAAGCTTGTCAGTGCTGATACCGATTTCCGCGCCGAAGCCAAATTCGCCGCCATCAGTAAATCGCGTCGATGCGTTCCAGTAAACCGTGGCGGAATCGACCTCGTTGAGGAATTTCTCAGCCCGCGCGGCGTCGCGGGTGATGATGACATCGCTATGATGAGAGCCACATTTTTCCACGTGCGCGATCGCGTCTTCGATGTTGTCCACGGTGCGGGCAGCGAGGATGAGATCGAGATATTCCGTTGTCCAATCTTCGTCGCGGGCGGGATGGAGTGGCTGATAGCTGAGAGCTGAGAGCTGATGAAAGGTGTCGGGATCGGCGCGTATTTCCAGTTTCTTTCCGGCCAGTATCGGTGCGATTTTTTTAAAAAAGGGAGCCGCGATTTCACTGTGCACAAGCACAGTCTCGATGGCATTGCACACGCCCGGACGCTGCGTTTTTGCGTTAACGACTATCCGCACCGCCATATCGAGATCGGCTTCCTTGTCCACATATGCGATGCAGACCCCAACGTAGTGCTTGATCACCGGCATCCGCGCATAACTAACGACCGTTTCGATCAAGGCGCGGCCGCCGCGCGGGACGATAAGGTCGATGTACTGATCCATCTCGGCCATGTGCCGCACCGCATCCCGACCAGTTTTTGGAATTTGTGCACAGCACCGCAGCGTCGCTCGTGACATTCGGGCGCGACTCGTAGATGATTCCGATCACCCCAATGGGGACGCGCACTTTTGAAATGTGCAAGCCATTGGGACGAATCCATTCGGCGATGACTTTTCCGACCGGATCCTCGAGCGCAGCGACCTGACGAATGCCGTCCGCCATCGCCTGAATGCGTCTTTCGTCGAGTCTTAGCCGGTCGATCATCGGTAAGGCAAGCTGGTCGGCGGTCGCTTTTTCGACGTCCTTACCATTCGCTTGCAGGATTGTGCCGGAACTGGCGCAAAGTTGATCTGCCATGGCGAGCAAGGCCGCGTTCTTCCTCTCAGTGCTCATTCGCGCGAGCGCGCGCGCGGCGGCGCGAGCGCGTCTTCCGCAGCTGAGAACCTCGTCCCCTAGATCGTCCGTATCCATATGAACTCAGGTGAAGAGTAATTACTCCAAGCTCTCACTCTCGCCGCTCAAAGCGGGCGTCAGGCTTCTGAGCCTGCACAGGGAATAGTGTTCCGACTCGCTCGCCCGCCGCGATCCGCGGGATGATTCCGGCGCGCCGACCGTTTGCGATCACTGTTGGGATGCCGGCTGCGGTCGCAAGTTTTACTGCATCGAGTTTGGAGACCATGCCGCCCACCGAGAACCTGCTTTTTTCCGTACGAACAAAACGAGCTGCGTCCGCAACATCAGCGATCATCGGAATCCGTTTGCCGGCATGATCCATCAGTCCGTCAACGCTTGTAAGCATGATGAGCAATTCGGCTTCCGCCAGCACCGCGACCTCGGCAGAGAGGCGGTCGTTGTCCCCAAAGCGCAGCTCCTCCACTGCCACCGAATCGTTCTCGTTAATGACTGGCACGACGTTCTTGCATTCGAGCAGACGCCGCAGTGTGTTTTTCGCATTTTGATGGCGGGTGCGACTGTCCAGGTCGCTATGCGTGAGCAAAAGCTGCGCAACGTTGAGCTGATGTCTTGCGAACATCGAGGCATAGAGATGCATCATCTTTGATTGACCCACCGCGGCGCATGCCTGTCCGGTCGTCAAGTCGAGTGGACGCTCCTTCAGCCCGACAACGCGCATTCCGGCAGCGACCGCACCGCTGGAGACGATGATGCATTCGCATCCGCCACGAACGAGTTGCGCCACATCGGCAGTGAGACGG
>QHNJ01000077.1 GCA_003218395.1 Verrucomicrobiota bacterium | reverse complement strand
CGAGAAATGAGTTCCCCAAGATTTGCCAGTACGTCAGTATTTCGTTATGTGGTGACGCGATGGAAGCAGCAGAAGCCCAAACAGTTATTCTGCGTCTACTTAAGGCAGCGCCCGGTTTGCAAATTGGGTATTTCATAACTGATAACGCGCATGCGCTTTGCAACCAGATTAGGGCCAGACTCGGAATACAGCTCGTGACACAACAATGGGATGTGTTTAGCCAAGCATTCTGGGAATTGATTGCCCGTCGATTGATATTCATTGGCGGAGACAGATCGCTTAACCAATGCCGAGTATGGCTAACTGAGCGAGGTCAGAGAGCTGCTAATGGCGAGCAATTCAATCCTGAGGACCCAACTCGGTACATGGAACGTCTGCTTGAGGCCGCTCCTAGAACGTCTGATACGACACAGCAGTATCTAAGAGAAGCACTGAAAAGCTACGAGCAGGAGTGTTTCTTGGCTAGTTCTGTGATGTTAGGTGGAGCGGCAGAGGACACCAGTCTTGATGTCGCAGCGAGTTTTGTTTCGTGGCAAGGGAAACCCGCCGATAATTTAAAAGCAATACTAGAGAACCCGAAGCAGTTCTACGTCTATAAGCTGCAGCAGTTCGAGAAGCGACTCACGGCTGCAAAAGGATCCATACCGCCGGATTTATCGGAAAACATCGAGCTTAACATTACAACGATTCTTCAGCTCATCCGATTAACTAGAAATGATGCGGGCCACCCAACAGGGAGGCGAGTCGATCAGGAAGACTGCTACCAAAACCTGGTCGTCTACGCCAACGCACATCGAAAGCTTCATCGATTGAAAGTTTATTTCGACGAACAGTCTGACGCTTGAGAAGGATCCTCACAGGCGTAGTGGTGGTGTGCGGTATAACAGATTTCTTTAGGCGTGCGTCGCGAATGGGGCGCTCTTTTTCAACTCACCGGGGCCACCGCAGCGCCCGACAACTTCCCGCTGTCGTCTCGCCGGATCGTTAACACTTTCTCGGTTGCGCCGATCTCACGCGCATTGACGATCTCGATCGCGAGCGGTTGCGGTTGCGATTCCCGGCGCACGTGCGAGATGAACTCGGCAACGAATATCGTTCGCCCATTGCAGTCCACGCGTGAGACGCAGCCCCAACTCCAACCGGCTTTGCTGAGATTCAGCGGATGGCGGCGCAGTCAGCAACTTCTTGAACCACTCCGTGGACTTGCGAGCTTTCGCTAAGCCGCTACTTGCAGCGCGCCTTCCCGTTCTAGGAGGGTCGGATGCGAGTAATAAAAGGCGCTATAAAGCGGGTGCGGAGTGAGATTGCTCAGGTTTTTTTCGCTCAATTTGCGCAGCGCTTGAATGAGTAACTGCGCCTCTCCCATTGTCGCGCGCGCGAATCCATCTGCCTCATATTCGAAATGGCGCGACCAGATGTGAACGAATGGCGAAACCCAGAAACTTATCGTCCCCGCCAACAGCGCAAACAGCAGCATCGCAGGGACCACATTGGTGGCGGCAAAGCCTCCGCGATACTCGAAACCAAACGCGCGATAAAGCCATTGCTGACGCGCCAGCCACGCGATGACAGCAAACGCCACAAACACGCCGGCGAAGGAAACGCCGCGCAACTTCAATACGTGGCGCTTTTTGTAATGGCCAATTTCATGCGCGAGCACCGATTCCAGTTCCGGTTCGGTAAGCTGCGCGACGAGTGTGTCGAACAGGACAATTTTTCGAAAACGTCCGAACCCGGTGAAGAAGGCGTTGGAGTGGCGCGAGCGTTTGCTGCCATCCATCACTTCGATGCTGCGCGTGGGAAAATCGGTGCGCTGCGCTAGTGCAAAGAGGCGCTCGCGCAGCGTTCCTTCCGACAGCGGTGTGAACTTGTTGAAAAGTGGCATGATGATCGCCGGTGCGATGAGCAGCACTAGCAATTGAAATGCGATGACAACCGCCGCCGCCCAAAGCCACCAGTTTGCGCCGGTCCACTCGATCAGTTTTAACACCACCGCAAGCAGCGGATATCCGAGCAGCACCGCGAGCAGAAATCGTTTCACACGATCGAGGATCCACGTCTTGATGCTTGTCGTGTTGAACTCGAATCGCTCTTCGAGTTTGAATTGCGCGTACCAGGCGAAGGGCAATCCTGGGATGCTCAACGCGATGCCTATAACGAAGAAAAAACCAGCCATCGCCAAGATCGAACTGCCGAAGCTCGCGCTGAATCTTTCAAACGCCCATGGTAACACGCCGCTGAAAAGCACTGCGATGAGCACCACGACATCGAACACGTCGGCGATATCTCCAAAACGGCTCTTGGCCAGCGTGTATTCAACCGAACGGCGATATATGGCCTCGTCAATGATTCCGCGAAATGCAGGCGGCACTTCATTCACGTGTGCGCGCACGTGATGCTGGTTCAGCCGGCTTAGCCACAGTTCAGTGATGGCCCGCGCTAGAATCAGAACTAGAGCAATGAAGGCGAACGGCGGCATGAAACCCATCGTACAGCTCCTTAGATTCATGGCAACGATCGCCGCCGCAATAACGCGACTCTATTTGCAACATTCGTGCCGAGAAACCTTTTCGGACAAATTCGGACACTCGAACTGCGTAATTCTGCGCGATTAGTGCAAAGCCTCGATTTTCGATGTATGCAGTTAACGCGCTGATTGTTGCAGGTTTCTGTCGAAATCGCGCTAATTTGTGAAATGTTGAAATCGGCTTCGACTCCCGCACACGCTGCAGATTTTCCGGCCCTCTACTCGAACAAACAGCGGACACAGTGCATTTTATTTTGCGCCACTGAAATTATTCGGATGAATTGTCTGGTGCGATTTCCGCCACTCATTTCTTTCTTCCTGCTTTGCTGCGGCCTGGCAAGTTGCTACCGGGACGGCATCACACGGCAAGTGGCGGCCCGAGTGCTTTCCATGCATGGGCCGGTCGTTTTCGGAATTGACGAACAAACCGATTTTCGGCCGGTGACGCCTGAAAGCCGGATCCACGACGGCGATATCGTGCGAACATCAGACGGCGCGTTGCTCAACCTTGCGTTAATTCCCGCCGCTCTCACACAAATGTCGAACAATTCTGAAATCAAGGTTGAAGAATTAAGGATATCGAAGGACGGCAACGAGACCGGCGATGGCATGCGGGGCCGGAGCGCGCGGATACGATTGAGCGGGGGAAAAATCACTGTTCTATTCAGCCAACGCGGCAAAAGCGCATCTCAATTTGCGATAAGCGCGCCACAGGCAGCGATTACGGCTGATTCGGACTGCTTGTTTCGTATTCAGAGCGACGGGACAACGACCCGCTTAACCTGCGTGCGAGGCAAGGTCCGCGCGTCGCGCCGCGCACAGCCACCGGTCGAAATCGGTGCCGGTTACTCCCAGCAGTGGCCATCAGTTCGGCCCGAGCCCATCGCCGCCGCCGACGATGCGGCGGCGCAAATCGATATCGTGGACTCGCTCGAAATTGGAAATCAGTTGCGCGAGTTGCAGTCTGGTTGGCAGGATCGCCGCTCATTTTAACGAGTCCGTGTCAGGCAAGAATTTTGTGTTGACGGGTTTGCAAACAGCACCGTATTCTCCGCGCCATGCCATACCACCCCTGTCCATTTCCCACCCGAGCCTGTACCGGAAAGTTTGCTCAGCCGACCGGCGTCGGCCTAGCGTTAATCGCCGGAATTTTTATCGCATCGACTTTTGCCGCGCGAGGGGAAAATCCTCTTCCTGAGGAGCCGTTGCCTTCCTCGGCCGACTACACGTCAGCGCAGACCGACCTTGTTCCACCGCCACCCACACCAACAAATCCTTTCGGTACGCTCGACTTGAAGAATCTGACGATCGGTGGTGAGAATGCTTCCAATGTTTCCTCAGCGGAACCGCGTCGTTTTCATTACAGTCTGCGGCTGACGGTTCGAGGAGTTTACGACGACAATATCTTTATCAGCAATACGAATCGCGTCTCCGATTACTATTTTGCGATTGAACCGATGATTACGGTTGGGTTCGGAGACATCGAGGGCCGCGGGGGAAACTATATTCGTCTGGATTACATGCCGAGCATTATTCTGTTCGTCGATCACTCGGATCAGGATGCCGTTTCGCATCTGATCCACCTCGAGGGCCGGCATCAATTCAGCCGTCTGACGCTGTATTTGATTCAGGACGTGGACATACTCGATAGCGCAAACCTTAACAGCTTCATCGACACAACTGGACAGTTTGCAAATCTCGACGTGAGCGCGCAGACGCGGCTGAATCTTTTTGTCACACGTCTGAGAGCAAATTATGACCTGAGCGGGAAAGTGTTCCTAACCGGCGAATTTGATGCCTCAATTTATGACTATCCCGATTTCATCAGCTCCGAAACCATTTCGGGAGGTCTTTACATAAATTATAATTGGACTCCAAAGGTGACGGTCGGTATTGGCGGCACCGGCGGCTATGATTTTGTGGACAATCCAAATCCGGACCAAACCTTCGAACAAGTGAATGTGCGCCTCAGGTATGAGGCAACAGGCAAGTTGAACTTCTACGCTTCTGCAGGCGTTGAGTTCCGTCAGTTCGATGGCAACCGGAGTGAACGCACCTCCCCTACCTTTGAGCTCGGCGCCATCTACCGCCCGTTTGACGGCACAACTATCACCCTATCGGCGGGTACGCCGATCTTTAATTCCGGATTCTTCCCCGCGCAAGATTTCCAGGCGACAAACGTCGTGCTCCGGATTCAGCAGCGTTTGCTCCAGCGCATTTACCTCGGTCTCGCGGCGGGATATGAGAACTCAGATTATTTCGCTACATCCACGGGAGTGAATGCAACGCGAAACGATGACTACTATTTTGTTGAACCTTCTGTTGACGTGTTAATCACCAGATTCTTGAGCGCCGGCGTCTACTATCTCCACCGCCGGGACGACAGCTCGATCGCTTCTTTCAGTTTCTATGATAATCAGGTCGGCGTTCGGGCTACGATTAGATTTTAGCGAGGGTTTGAATCGCCTCCGAGCTGGAGCGCGCTGGCGGTGGTTGCCGGTTACGCTCGCATTCTACTTGCTCCCAGACTTTTTGTTAGCGCAAATCGCTCCAGGAACCTCTGCGTCACAGCCTGCCGAATCCGCCTCCATATTGCCGTCGCCCGCTGTTTCCGCGTTCACCCCAAACAGTGTCAGTGTGCCGCCTGGTTACATTTTGACCGCCAACGACCAGGTGGCGGTCGAGGTTTTCGGCGAGGACGATCTGCGCACGAATGGACGATTGAACCCCGAAGGCAACCTGAGCGTGCCCTTGCTTGGGTCGATCCATTTGGCGGGATTGACCCTGACCCAGGCAGCTTCAAAACTCACAGAGCTTTATGGTCGCGATTACCTGGTAAATCCAAAAGTAAACGTCATGCTTCTCGGGTATGCGAAACGACGCTTCTCGATGTTGGGTCAGGTAAGTCGGCCCGGCAGTTACGAAATGCCGGAGAGCAGTCCCGGCGGTATTGATCTCTTGGAAGCTATCGCGATGGCCGGCGGATACACGCGTATTGCCGCGCCGGAGCGCGTGACCGTGCGACGACATACCGCAACGGGTGGCGACCAGATTTTCAAGGTCAATGCGAAGCGGTTCACGAAGGGGACCGGCGGAGGATTTCACGTCGAGCCGGGCGATACCATCACCGTCGGGGAAAGTATTTTTTAACCAAAAAGTTCTTGCGACTGCACCTTTTCGAGCGCACTGCTCGGGTGTAGAATCTCGTTCGAGTTACGATTCCTCCTGTGGTTAATCCATCCTTGTCTGCAGCAACAGCCGCCACTGCGCCGAATCCGGGTAACAGGGCATTATCGCATTTGCCGGGAGAGTTCACAGAACTGAAGAGCGGGTTGGATTTTCGGCGTCTCTGGCATTCTCTGGTGGAACGGATCTGGATCGTCGCCCTTTGTGTACTGGCTGGTTTCTTCCTCGCGCTGGGTTATCTCGCGCGAACGCCAAAGCTCTATCAGGGACATACAGTGCTTGAAGTGCAGTTTCAGGAGCCGACTCTTGTTACTACGGAAGACTCCGCGGCGCGCATGCGCTCGACGTTTCTGGCCAGCCAAGAGGCGCTGCGAACGATTGAGCAAAACCTTACCAACCAAACCCTTCTTGCCCGAGTTATACGGTCCGAAGGCCTGGCCGAAGATGATGGACGCGCGCTTCTCGGGAACCAAAATATTGCAAGCCGTAGCAAGTCCAACGCGACGCCAGGCACCGGCCCGGCGCCGGGCACGATCAAAACTCAGAGCGCTGTTGGTGTGGGGACGTTTACGCCGCTCGAAGAAGCATTGGGCCGTGCCCTTGCAGGCATGGTAAACCCGGTGATTCGTCGCGGGACGCGTCTGATCGATTTGTACGTAACGAACCGCGACCCAGCCATGGCCCAGCGTCTCGCCGAGGCGATCGGACGCGAGTACATCCGCAATTCCATCGAACGCCGCGCTTCGCTCAGCGAGGAGTCATTGCGTTATTTGCTTGAGGAAGAAGAGCGATTGAAGGTCAATCTGCAAAAAAGCGAGGCGGCTGTTGCGGAATACAAAGCGAAAAATCCCGACGCCTTGCAACTTGGTGGCGGCACTGCCGCAACAGGGTCACAGCAAGGATCGGGCGCGGGGGCCGGTGGACCCCGGGGTGGCTTGGTCGAGGACAAGCTGCAAGAATTAAGCAGCAAATTGACCGCGGCAAAAGCCGACCAGCTTCGCCTCGAGGGCGAGCTCAAGCAAATCGAGCAGGCCGGCGAAAACATCGATGCTTTGCTTGCGATTCCAAGCATCTCAACGGCAGGATTGGTGATGGACGCGCAACGCTCTGTCACGCACGTAGAGGCTTCAATCGCCACTTTAGCTTTACGATACAAAGAAAAGCATCCCAAGATGATGGCGGCGCGGGCCGCTCTGGCAGAGGCGAAGGAAAAGCTTCGTCAAGCAGCCATGGCGCAACCTCCCATTCTGCGTAACGCCATTGAGCAAACCAAGGCCACCGAAGCCAGTTTGCAAGGGGCGCTGCAAGACCAGCAGGGCGTTGCTGTCGCGCTCAACCGCACAGCGATCGGATACCAGGAATTGGCCCGGCAAGCTGAGACCGATCGCGCGCTTTACGAAAGCGTTCTGCGCCAGATCAAAGACACAAGTTTAACAAAAGACGTGAAGACGAATGCGGTCAGCGTGATCGAGCATTCCCCGCTTTCGCATTCGCCTGTTAGTCCCAGCCCCACGAAGGCGATCGTCCTGGGTCTGCTGGGCGGGTTGGCCGTTGGATTCGTGTTTGTTCTCGGCGCCGATGCGCTCGATCGCTCCATCAAAACTGTCGATCACGCGGAAGGAGCATTTGGACTGCCCGTCTTTGCGGCCGTTCCGGAAACAACAGAGGAAGGCACAGTGCCTCGGTTAAAGCGGCAAAGCAGAGCTTGGGGAAGTTCGAACTACCGCGTTGTTGTGGAAACCCCCGAGAGCCCGGCCGCGGAAGCATTTCGCAATTTGCGCGCGGCGCTTTCACTTTTGGGACCAGAAGTCGAACGCAAGGTTTCACTTTTTACAAGCGCTCTGCCCAATGAGGGAAAAAGTTTCACCAGCGCCAATTATTCGCTCGCGCTCGCGCAACAAGGTTATCGCGTTCTGCTTATAGACGGCGATCTGCGCCGGCCGAACATGCATAGAATTTTCCACTTCCCGGAGCCCGCAAGAAAAAATAATTCCGAGGAGGAGGATGGGGCTCCGGGGGTCATGGACTGTCTGGTGGGAGAGGCAGATCTCAGTTCAGCAGCGCGTCCGATTCCAGCCGGAGAAATCGATATTGTCACTGGTAAAGTTGCCGGGGAGGGAAACTTTCTCACTGCGACGGGAGGGCAACTTTCCGTGCTTGCAGGGGGACGACGCGCTCCCAATCCAGCGGAGATACTGGCCGGCCCTTTCTTTGGTCAATTAGTCGCCGAGGCCGCACGACTCTTTGATCGAGTGGTAATCGACAGTGCACCGATACTCGCAGTCAGTGACACGCTGCTCATGATGCCGTATGTGCAGACCGCGTGCATTGTTCTTCGAGCAGGGAAAACGCCTCGCCAGGCGGTTCGCCGTGCAATTTTCTTGTTAACGAGTGCAGGGATTCGTCCCGCCGGCCTGGTTCTCAATCGATTGCGCCGGAGCGGCGGCGCTGGCCACTATTACTATTACGCTTCGCACGGCTACGGGGCCGACGAAGGGTCGTATTCTCGCGGCTACGGTTATCGATCGAGATCGTGTCACAAAGATAATGGCGCATCGTAGGGAAGATCAGGGTGATCAGTGATCCACGGGTCAATGGCCGGTACCCTATTTCCGCCGCCGCTGCAGTGACGGGCATGTCGCCTGCGGAAATCAAGGAATAGAAGCCGGCACGGCTGCCTCTACATGGGAAAGCTGTAGTCGCCAGCCGCCATTCACTCCTTCCAAAAACTGCTTCCCCAGCAGAGGCCAAGATAGGTCGCTACATACAGTTGGATGGAGGCAATCTGAAGGGGAAAATCGACCAGCGCATGCAGCGCCACTCCAACCAACGCAATAAAAACGAAAGGCTGAAGTAAGCGTCTCCGCGGCGTCCAGTCTCGCGCGGCATAGTTTTTATAATTGCGAATCCCCACTGCAATTCCTCCGAAAAAGAGCAGCGCCCACAAAGTACTGCCCACCCAACCCCATTCCAGCGCGGTTTGCAGATAATCTTCGTGCAGGAACCTCCACGTGCCGGGAACTTGGTTGATCGACACGCCGTTGTAGGAGGGAAATACAACGCGAAAAGTTCCCGGCCCGAACCCGAAAAGGCCGACGTTAGGAAGGGCGCCAATTGCTACGCGCGCGGCCATCCAACGAGCGTCTTTTGGCACGTTTTGGGTCAACGTTTGCCACCGGTTGAGCGGTTGATCCAGATGAGCCGCCTGCGCCACCGCAATCAGGGTTAGGAGAATGGCGATCGCCCCCGCAAAAACGGCGCCTTTTCCCACGCGCGAAAGCTTTCGCAGAAGCGCCGGTCCAAACTTCAGGCAGATCGCAATCAGTAACAATAGCGCAATGAACTGGGCCATCCGCGACGTATTGGCCAGCACTGCGGCAACGGTCAAAACAAAAACGCTTATCCACATTGCACCCACCACAGGACGACCTCGCGCGGCAAAGGCGCGGATAGCGAGGCCGGCAGTTAATGGCCACACTAGGTTCAGGAACGCTCCGGCATTCGCGTGGTAATAGTACGTTGCAAAGAAAGTAGTTGCTCCCCAGACAGGCGCCGTCTGCCAGAAGATCATCTGCGCGCCCGTCGCTTTCTGGAGTAAACCAAGAAAGGCAATCGAGCCGGCGACGAGACCAATCGTGTACCACAGACGAAGTAGCCACCGATTGCTCTGAGAAAGATCGACAACGAATAAAATTGCAAAAAGCAGCAGCGCCCCTCGCATCATCCATGCGGCGCTGATCGCGTAGTCAACAGAACCAGTAAGATGCGGAGCGAAATTCCGCAGCGGCACAAACGTATAAAAATCCGAGTCGTAGATCGACTTCGCGTTGAGAGCCATCCAGCCGCCGACCCCTATCAGAGCGCACGTTAAGAAAACCAAAAGGCGCGGACGCGCTGGGCTTCGCCCGCTAACAACCAACTCGATGATCCAAAGAATGAACGCCGCCAGCAATAGCCAGTTGATTATTTGGATGCTCGCCGACGTGGTGCCACCGTATGCCCACGGAGCGTAAACGAGGGCAGCGAGAAAAATCCAGCGAGCTGTGGCGTGAAGCAAAGGCATGAATGGTTATCAGTTATCGGTTATTGGCTCCACTACGGAGACCGTTTTCTGCGCTCGCTTTAAGTAATTCATGTATCCATCTAAAAGCTTCACTACGTGATCCACGAGATCTCTTCCCCGGCTAAGTAATGCGGCAGAGAGAAACCCTTCGTCGTGTCCGGTTATCAAATGATCGAGAATTTCCCAACACGATCCGCGCGTTACTACAAAACTTCGCATTGTCCAAAAAATGGAATCGTCCGTATCCCTCAGCGATGTTCGCCGTGGTTGAGCGTGCCGCGCGCAATAGCTGATCGCCTAATCGGTAGCGCTCATCTTTTGGCAAAACAGGGATCGCCTCTTTCGCGATAAACAATCGGAGAGTTCGGCACTCCTTCCAACATTCCAAGTCTGCAAAAGGTCTAATGACGGCCTGGCCATTTGGATTCATTTGCTCAGCGTATCAAAGACACCGAAAACAGGTAACAGAATCAGCGATGATGATTCACCGATAACTGTCAACGCTTAACTAATAACCCGCTGAGCTTCGCTCAGCGCCCTTTGCCGCAGAGCATCGTATGAACTGTTTTCAACACGATCATCGCATCGAGCTTCAGCGAGTAATGGCGGATGTAGTAGAGGTCGTACTGAAGCTTCTCGACTGTGTCCTCGTCGCTCTCGCCGTAAGGATAATTCACTTGCGCCCAGCCGGTGATCCCCGGTTTCACCAGCTGCCGGAAATGATAAAATGGAATCTTTTTCTGATACCGTTCGGCGCACTTGATCCACTCCGCGCGCGGGCCGATCAGGCTCATGTCGCCCTTGAAGACATTCCAAAGTTGCGGCAACTCATCGAGCCGCAGTTTCCGCAGCGATCGTCCGGTATGCGTTACGCGGGGATCATCCTTCCGCGTGTAAAGATCGGTCGTCTCCTCGTTCAGGTCGCGCATGAACATCGTGCGGAACTTGTATGCCGTAAAAATATGGCCTTCGCGCCCGACACGCGATTGCCGAAAGATTGCGGGACGGCCGCTCTCCATCCAAATCAGTAAGAGAATCAGCGGAAAGAGCGGGATGGAGATTAAAAGGAGAACGGCCGAAAAAATCACATCAAAGAGCCGCTTCAAATAGTGGTATGGGGAAATACGCGCCAGTTGAAAACCCATCTGCAGCGGCCAGAACGGATCGATCGTGTGTATCGGGACATGACGCCAGTGCGCCTCGTGAAATGATTCGAGGGTATAAACGCGCGTCCGCTGAAATTGAGTTCGCACTAAGCGCTCGAGCAGTTCGGGGCCGAGCCGATCAATACTCTCGGCTAAGATCACGCCGCTGTAACGTCCATCAAGTTGCGCAAGCCTGGTCCCGATGCCGCCTTGAACAATTGGCGACCCTGCGCCTGCGATTGCTGATCCGACACGCGCCACATCGTTGTCCACGAATTCCAGTTGCTGCTGATTCGGCGATTGTTTGTAAGCTTCATAGAAACGCGTCGCAAGCTCACCGCTGCCGATTACGAGAAATGCCCGCTGCGCGGCCGAAGCGGCAAAGAGCTGCCGGAAAAATCGCCGGTAAGTAAGGGATATCGGTAGGAAAAAGATGAAACTGATCAACAACACACCACGGCTGGGCTTCATTCCTGCGTCGAATGTCGCCGCTGAATAAATCAATAGCGAACTGATCCCTGCCGCTGCTACGACCGCAAGAATATGCTCGGCCGTGTAGATCAGACCTCGCATTTCGGTATTTCGGTTGTAACCGCCGATGATGTAAAGTGCTTGTAGAATAACGGCAAGCACCACGCAATCAACAAGCACAAACTCAAAGGGGCTGACAAAGAATTGGTCGCGGCGAATGTAGCCTACAATCCCATAAAGGACTACCCAGCACACGGTGTCGCACACGACGTAGAGCAAGGCAGCGATCCAATCGTGGTCGCCGACACTTCTTAAAGTTCCTCGCGATTTCTTATCAACGCTGCCCAAGGAGAATGCAGATTCATCCCAAACTGGCGGCTCACTCAAATCTTCAACCAACAATTTCGATTGAGGCGGATTTTGCGATGGTCGAGAGAACATGGACGTGCGATTTATTGAAGGGCGCTAGAATGTTAGCTTATGACGATCTGACATCATTTGTCATTGGGATTCAAGCCTCGCTCCTTGGAATGCTGACTTCTGCGCGCTGAAGTTCTGTCCTCCGATTCTTCGACTTCCGACCTTTGTTTTCTGCTCCCAAACCTCAGTCGTTCATTTCTGACCCCTAATAATAATTTCTGCGAGTTTTCAATAGTAACCAGTCGCGCATTTGTGGACTCAATCAAACAACATGCAATTTGGTGGGGCTGAGCGTCCCAGCACCCACTGATACACGGCAAACATCTGCGATGCGATGTGCGACCATGAGAAATTACCTATCACAAGATCGCGACCGCGACGGCCCATTTCTTCAAGCGCCGATTTTTCCAACGCGAACAGTTTTCCTAACGCCCCGGCGGTCCCTTCTACGGTCGCACTCATCCGGATCGCCGCCCCGTTTTCGAAACCCTCTGGGAGATTGCATTCCTGTGTCATTAACACCGGACGTGCATGCGACCACGCTTCAAGAACAACGAGAGGCTGCCCCTCGCTCAGCGACGGCAGTACGAAAGCATCAGCATTCTGGTAGGCAGTGTCGCGCGCTTCTCCAAAGAGTGGCCCTGTAAACTGTACCGAGTCGGCAATCTTCAATTCGCGGGTGAGTTGCTCCAGCTCCCGTCGATGTCCGCCTTGATCCCAACCAGCGATCACCAGGATCCAGTCTTTCTCGTATTTGAACGCTTTCTTCCATCCGCGGAGAAGAATGCTCAAGCCTTTCTTCGGATGCAGACGCCCCAGATAAAGTAAAACTTTGCGGTCGCTGGCTGCATGCGCGGCCGAGGGCGGCGTCCGATTAGTCGCGTTGCTCGCGCCTACTTCAACTCCGTTCGGAATAACGCAAACAGGATTTTTTAAGCCGAACGCCCGAATGGCTGCCGCTTCTGCTTGATTAATCGCGTGGATACAGGCGGCATTCTCCAAGTGCCGCCGTTCAAAAGCAAAACCTGCCATGATTTTTTTCCAACGCGAATTATGCAAAGCCCACGGATCGAGCATTCCGTGTGTCGAAACGACGTAAGGCCGCGGCCTGACGCCACCATTGGATTTGGACCACCGAACGGCGGCTACTGACAGATAGGTCCAAATACCATGCGTGTGAACAAGGTTGGGTGTCAGGGACGAAAGCTTACGCGATAGTTCCGGAGCATACCGGAACGCGGCATGTCTCGATGCCAGGAGATGAACAGATGAATTCCCCCATAGTCCTCGGTCTTCCGCCGAGAATTCATCTTCCACACCTATGATATCGACGTGAATTTCGTGCTCGTTTTCCAAGAATCGTGAGAGGTTTCGCACGCAATCCATCAATCCTCCTGCGCGCCGCGATAAGTAAGGCGCGAGCATCGACACTTTCAGGCTCATCGGTGAATCAGCGCTTTTAATAGAAGCGATGAGAGCAGGGTAGCGCGACATATCGGAGCAGCTTTGGCAACCTCGCTCGCGCGCTGTGCTCCGGTCGCGAAATGTGCCGGTGTGAAACCCGCGACAATACGCCGGCTTTCCTCTCCCATTTCTTCGAGGCGCCGTTCAGAGAGGCGCGACATATCTACCATCAACTGCCCGAGGCGTTTCACAGATGCGGGATCAAACGTAAATCCGTTTTTACCTTCAGCCACAAGATCAGGCACACAGCCGCATCGATTCGAGACGATTACAGGCAGGCCTGTTGCCATTGCTTCATTAACCACAAGACCCCATTGTTCTGTAACGCTCACGTGCACGAATGCATCAGCGAGCGCATAGTAGGCTGGAAGCTCTCGATATTGAATGAATCCCGGCAGGAGAACGTGGCTGCGCAAGTTGAGAGTTGAGAGTTGAGAGTTGAGAGTTGAGAGTAACGGGCCGTCCCCGAGAAGAACGAGGTCCCATGGTGACGACCCTTCCAGTCTGCCCGCTAATTCGCGATAGCTCGCGTACGCGCGCAGCAAGGTGAGGAGATTCTTTTTTTCGACAAACCGAGCTGAGGCGAGGAAGTACCTCTCCGGCAGATTTAATTCCCTCCGGAATGCCGCCTGGTTTGCGCGGACGTGCGCCGCGTTAGTGGCGAAATATTCGTTGTCCACCACGTCATAGCCAGTGAAAACCCGATCGCGCGGTAATCCGAGAGTAATCAAATATTCCTTTTGCAACTGTCCGCCAGCCAGCCCGGCGGAGAACAACGAAACAACCCTCCGCTTAATTAACTCTGCCGGCGCGTATCTCGCCTCATCAAACGCATTGCTTTCCGACATTACCACGGCGGGCCGTTGATTTCGCAGACACCATTCCAAGGCGACGAGCGACGCCGGCGTCGCCCAGCCAGGAATCATCGCCACTGCCGGATCTACTTCATGAAGGGCATTCGCCATTCTTTCCCGAAGTCGCCCGCGCTTAAGACTACGACCATCCGGGACGTCCTCGAACAATGTTACTCTGCGGAATGCCCGCGGTTCGTCTATCCTCGTCCATTGGTACTCGCGCGTGATTGCACAAGTTTCCACCGCAACGACGCCAAACAAGCGTGCCGCGGCTTGGAGCCGGGCCCAATGATAAGGTCCTAACCGGTCAAAAAGGATTGCGATCGAACCATTTTTCACACCAAGCTGTGCTCGTCGCTCCTGCTACGTTCGATTTGAACTGGCACGCCACCGGCAAATGGCTGCCGGGATGGAATTCGTGCGAAAAATTCACGCCGCTGAAGCCAGAAAAGCAGGAGACATGGCCAGAAAGACATCCCGAACCAGGCATAAATGCCAGGAAGATCACCGCCGCGCAGCAATGGAACTATCGCTGCGGCAAGAATGCCGCGAGCCAAAAGACCTGTCAGAGGAACGATACGTGTGCTGAAAGAAACCAGGCGGCCAAAACCGAATCCGTAGATGATAGACAAAAGTACGACTCCAACCAATCCGCCTTCCTGATAAAACGAACCAAAGAGACTCGGGGAAATTCCAAGCGTGATTCCCGTGTCCACAGTGATGATCCCCAGCTTGTTCATATAGCCACCGACTGGCTTGTCGGGCCACCAGCCGCGTGGAATAGGCCGCTCAAGAATCTCGAGATGCTCTTCGCCATAACTGTAATCGAGCAGCTTCGGATAGACCTGCCGTAGAAGTGCAAAGCCATCGAGCATGTTGGCGTCCTC
>QHNJ01000050.1 GCA_003218395.1 Verrucomicrobiota bacterium | reverse complement strand
TTGGAAAGCGTTTGCAATGTAAGGGGGGAAATAAATTCAGTGGCATCCTGCGTCATCACGACAAAAACTTCGTGACCCTGTTTCACGAGCATACTGGCGAGCTCCGCGGATTTGTGAGCGGCGATTGATCCCGTGACGCCGAGCACCACGGATTTTGTGTCCGGCGGAATGCGCACCACCTTTCGCGCGCTGGTTTTATCGCGTTTGCCTTTGGAGCTTTTTTCCATTCCAGATCGACAAGTTATTCGCGAATCAAATTACTTCTGAATCAAACGCCGGCTCAAATAACTTTCCGCGCTCATGATGTGCCGGACCTTTTGCAAATCTTCTTCGACCGATCGACTGATGACAGTGTAGCGATAATCGCGCCACGATTCCATCTCGAGCGCGGCTGTGGCGAGACGGGAGTCGATTTGTCCAGCTGTTTCCGTTCCCCGCTTCAGCAAGCGGCGGCGCAATTCTTGGAGATCGGGCGGCATGATAAATATATCGGTTAAGGCCTGGCGGATGAACAGATCGTCGTAGTTGCGAATGGCGGCCGCGCCCTGAGTGTCAATATCGATCAAAACATCAACTCCCTCTTTTAAGTTTGTAAGCACCGGTTTGCGCAAAGTTCCGTAATAATCGCCGTGGACGTGCGCGTGTTCTAAAAAATCGCCAGCCGCGACTCGCGCTCGAAAATCTGCATCGGAAAGAAATTGATAATCTTCGCCTTCAATTTCACCGCCGCGCCGCGCTCGCGTGGTGCAGGAAACAGAATAAAAAAGATCGGGAGTCTGCCGAAGCGCTTCCACCAGCGTGGTCTTGCCCGCGCCTGAGGGCGCAGAAATGACAAAGAGAATTCCGTGGCGGCCGAACTGGTTACTCAAGATTTTGGACTTGTTCCCGAATCTTCTCCAATTCCCCTTTGCAAGCGACGACGCGCTGTGAAATGGCGGCGTCGTTAGCTTTAGCACCGAGGGTGTTGAGCTCGCGAAAAATTTCTTGCGTGATGAATTCAAGCGTCCGACCCACCGGTTCATTCCTGCGCAGATGATGCGCGAATTGTGCAAGGTGACTTTCCAGACGCGTCAATTCTTCCGACACGTCAGCGCGATCAGCGAAGAAGGAAATTTCCTTCAGCACACGTTCGTCGTCGCTGGCAATCGGCAGCCCAGCCTTTTGAACCCGATCGAGAAGCGCCGCGCGATACCTTTTGACCACGTCGGGATGCAGCGCGCGAACCTCTTTCAGTTTTTTCCGAATCGCTTTCAGGCGATGAATCAGATCCTTGGCCAGATGTTTGCCCTCGCGCTCTCGCATTTTGATTAGATCGGCGAGCGCGGCGCGCAGCGCTCGATCAATTGCGGGCCATGCTTCTTCCACATTTACGACTTGCTCCGGGAATCGCATCACCCCTGGCGCTTGGAGGATTGTGGCGATCGTGATTTCGCCTGGCGCGTTTAAGTCCTTTTGCAAGGCGCGCATCGCTTCGTGGTATGAGCGGGCCAGCTCGGTGTCGAGCGCCAGCTTGCGCGCGCCGTTTGCGCCGCTGTGAAAGGTAACAGTGGCATTGGTCCGCCCGCGCGAAATATTTTCATTGATCGTCTGGCGAATGCGCGGCTCGAGCTCCGCCAGATCGCGTGGCAGATTGATCACAATGTCGCTTTGCTTCCGGTTCACGGAATTGAGTTCTACGCTAAATTTTGTCCCGCCGTGATCGGTCTCGCCGCGACCGTAGCCGGTCATGCTTCTCATACGTCAGGGAGCTTCTCTGTTGGACCTGAAGGTGGCGCCACATTTATTAGCTGGCATTCGATCATGGTTGAAAGAGGCTATGCATTGCGAGAGAGCTTCGCAAAGAAATTGTGCTCGTTGAGACGAGACACCCAATCGGTTATGCACACGCTGTGAATCATTGGCAGCAGGAGCTGGTCGCAACCGTGATCTTCGGGATCACTTACGTTCTCATCAGCGGCAGGCAGCTCAAAATTCTGCCGTTGAATCGTCCCGCCGCGGCTCTGCTCGGTGCAGTGTTGATGGTTTCCACCGGGGTAATGACACCGGAGCGTGCGTATCGCGCTGTCAACTATGACACGATCGTGCTCCTGCTCGCGATGATGCTGGTGTCGGCCTACCTTTCTCTCGCGCGTTTTTTCGAATGGGCCGCTGACGTTGTATTGGAATTTTCCCACACACCGGGGCGACTGCTGCTTTATCTGATACTCACGTCGGGAACTCTGTCGGCGTTGCTGATGAATGACACGATCTGCTTAATGTTGACGCCGCTCGTCATCGCAGTAATCCGCCGCGGAAAACTCCCACTGCTGCCGTACCTGATCGCGCTCGCGACCAGCGCCAACATCGGCAGTGTTGCCACACTCGTGGGCAATCCGCAGAACATGATCATCGGACATTTCTCCCGAATCCCGTTTGCGCAATTTTCCCTGGCGCTCGCACCGGCGGTTGTTGTCGGCCTCGCGATCAACTTTATCATTTTGCGCGTTGGCTTTCGAAGCGCTCTGCGAGCAGCAACAATCGAGCGGGAACCTCACCCTGTCCCGAAGCTTGATCGCATTCTGTTTGCGATCGTTTGCATTGTGTTTGTGTCGATCTTCGTCTGCTTCGTCGCAGGGCTGAATCTGGCGTGGACGGCACTTGCGGGCGCGGCCCTGGTGATGGTGCTCGCGCGTCGCGATACGCATAAAGTGCTCAAATTGATCGATTGGCACTTGCTCGTGTTCTTTGCAGCGCTGTTTGTTGTGGTTGACGGATTGACTGATACCGGCCTGCCCGATGCCATTTATCGCCATCTGCAGCCGGTCTTTGGATCAAGCGTGGCAGCGCAGGCTTGGAATTTGACATGGTTTTCCATTGCCGGATCGAACATTTTCTCGAACGTGCCGTTTGTGCTTGTGCGGGAAAATGGATCACGCGCTTTGCCGAACCGGTCTTGATGTGGAAAGTGCTCGCGTTGGCGACGACATTTGCTGGCAATCTCACCATCATTGGCTCCGTCGCCAACATGATCGTAGTGGAATCTGCGCGCGAACATCTGGAAATCGGCTTCTGGGATTATGCGCGCTTTGGTATCCCGATCACGGTCCTGACGACCGTTGCCGGCGTGATCGTGCTGCTGATGCTTCGCTGAGAAGATGCCGCACGGCCCTTCGGTGCGGCGAAGGAATCGGAATCGAGTCAAGCGACTCGATTCTTATCCAACGCTGCGAGTGCTTGTCGATCTTCCGCCTGTAACGCGCGTAAACGTTCAACGCAACGCGATGGTTGGTGAACGGAAACGTCGACCTGTACACTGGAGGTTGATTTGGTGATCTTTTTTGCAGCGGCGGCAAGATCCACATGCCGCACCAGCGATGATTGGCTTGCTGAAGCAAAAGCGTTTTTTGCCTAACAATGAACGCGTGATTCTCTGTTAGCCGTAATGTTGGAGACCGCATTTTCTTTATCGGGAGAGCTTCCGGATTTTTTGCGCGGCAAAATTTTTTGACGGGACAAATCCCGCATTTTGGCTGGCGCGGCAGACAAACCAGCGCACCGAGATCGACCAGCGCCGAATTGTAGATGCGGGGGGAACCCGTCGGGACAAGCGTTGCCGCGCACTTCCAGAGTGCGTCCCGGCCAGCCGCTCGATCAATCGGGTCGCGGAAATCTAACAGGCGCGCTAGAACGCGAGCAGTGTTGGTTTCGACGATCGGGACTGGATGACTGAAGGCGAACGTCGCGATAGCATTGGCGGTGTAATGGCCGATGCCGGGCAATGCTCGCATCGCCGCGAGACCGCGCGGGAATCTGCCGCCGTGTAGATTTTGCACTGTTTTCGCAGTTGCCTGCAGATTGCGCGCCCGCGCGTAATAACCCAAGCCTTGCCATGCGTGGAGGATGTCATTTTCCGAAGCCCGAGCCAGCGCGGCGAAATCGGGGAAACGCCGGAGCCACTCATTATAATAAGGGATAACCGTGGCAACCTGCGTCTGCTGGAGCATGATCTCGGAGACGAGAATGGCGTAGGGGTCGCGAGTTTGGCGCCAAGGG
>QHNJ01000049.1 GCA_003218395.1 Verrucomicrobiota bacterium | reverse complement strand
AAGCATGCGAATTACTTTTTCAACATCCTGTAAAAATCCGGTGCGTTTCGGTCCATTCAAAATCTTACCTTCTGGTAAAAAATCGTCTTCGCCATTTCCGCTGTGATAATGTACGCCATAATAATTATTCCTATGAGTACAAGGAACGAAATCGACAGCCGGGTAAATCCAAAAATCTCGCCTATCGGCGTGAGGGGCAGAATCACCGTCAGGATAACGACTAAGAGAGTAGCCATAAGCAGAAATTTCGAGGGTCTACTCTTGAAGAAAGGTTTCCGGCTTCGAATAACCAGCACGATCAGCGACGCGGAAATCACAGACTCCAAAAACCAGCCGGTTCTGAATTGATCCTGGGTCGCATGAAAGATTAGCAGAAGCGCGCCGAAGGTGAGGTAGTCAAACACCGAACTCACCAGGCCGAAGGTAATCATAAACTTGCGAATGGCCTTAATGTCCCAGCGTCGAGGATGGTCAACCATTTCGACGTCCACCCTGTCGGTGGCGATGGTCATCTCGGGGAAATCGGTCATTAGATTAGTAAGCAAGATCTGCTTCGGTAGCAACGGCAGAAAAGGCAGAAAAAGGGATACCCCGGCCATGCTGAACATGTTGCCGAAATTGGCGCTTGTGGCCATGAAGACATACTTCAGCGTGTTCGCGAAGGTCGTTCGCCCTTCACGCACACCCTGCACAAGAACACCCAAATCCTTTTCGAGTAAGACGATATCCGCCGCCTCCTTGGCGACATCCACGGCGCTTTCAACGGAAATGCCGACATCGGCGGCATGAAGCGCCGAGGCATCGTTGATGCCGTCTCCCATATATCCCACGACATTTCCAGCCTTCTTGAGGGCGAGGATGATGCGCTCTTTCTGGTTGGGCTCAATTTCGGCGAAGACGTCCACGTCAACCACATGTTTGAGCAGCGCGCTATCGCTCATCTGGCGGAGATCTAAACCCGTGAAGATTTTTGTATTCGACAATCCCATCTGCTGACTTACATTGGCTGCGACGAGGTGATTGTCGCCCGTGATAATCTTCAGTGAAACGCCGAGGGTTTTCAGACTGGCGATGGTCTCGATGATATTGGGTTTGGGCGGATCAAAGAGAACCAGGAATCCCAAAAACGTCATACCTGCTTCGTTGTCCTTATTTATGAGTGATGCAGACCCCATATTTTTGTAAGCGACGCCCAGCGTGCGAAAGCCCTTGCCACTGAGCTCCTCAAAGTGCTGGCGGATTCGGTCCCGCACTGCGGCGATATCGACAATTATTTCCCCCTCAGTTTCCGAAGCTGAACAGACGGCGAGCACGTTCGCCAGCGCCCCTTTGGTCACCATCAAATGCATATCACCATGAGCAACCAGAATGCTCAATCGCTTGCGAAGAAAATCATAAGGGATCTCGTCCGCCTTTCGGTACCCGGACAGGTCAAACTGGCGATGGGTGCGGATGGCTTCGTCGATCGGGTTCGTAAAGCCTGTCTCGTAAAAAGCATTGAGATAAGCGTGAAGAAGGACTTTCTCGCTCGGAGCGCCTTTTACATCAAGGGCGGATTGTAAACGCACACTCCCTTCAGTCAGCGTGCCGGTTTTATCGGAGCAGATCACGTTCATGCTGCCGAAGTTTTCAATCGAAGCGAGTCGTTTGACGATCACCTTCCCTTGCGCCATTTGTTTGGCGCCGTGGGCCAGGTTGATGCTGATGATCGCCGGCAACAGTTGCGGCGTGAGCCCAACCGCGAGCGCCAGGGAAAACAGAAAGGAGTCCAGAACCGGTCGCGCCAAGTAGACGTTGATAGCGAAGATAGCGATCACCAGCACCAGCGTCACTTCCATGAGGAAATAGCCGAATCGCCGTATACCATGTTCAAAGTCCGTTTCCTGAGGCCTAAGCTTGAGCCGCCCCGACACCTTACCGAACTCGGTTTCCTTGCCTGTGCGTACAACAAGTGCCTTTGCACTGCCGCTCACCACATGGGTTCCCATCCATAGCGCATTTGTCCGCTGGCCCAGCGGTGTCTCTGCCGCAAGCACCCCGACCGATTTCTCTACAGGGTAGGTTTCACCCGTCAGGGTTGCTTCATCGATGAAAAGATCTTTGGATTCATGAACCAGAGAGTCTCCCGGGACGATATCCCCGGCATTCAGTATGACGATATCTCCGGGCACAATCGCTTCGACTGGAATTTCTTGGGGGCGTCCATCACGAAGCACCGTAGCCTTAATTTGCACCATGGCCAGCAACTGCTCCACGGCGTTGTTTGCGCTGTACTCTTGCCAAAACCCGAGCAGGCCACTTACGAGGACAATGATGAGAATAATGAGAGCGTTAACAGGATCATGTAAAAAAAATGATAACCCGGTTGCAAACAAAAGAATGAGGATTAGTGGACTCTTGAATTGAGCGAGCAGGAGTGTGAAGACATCCGACCGTTGTTTTGGCTTCAGGAGATTAGAGCCATAGCGCGCGCGCCGCTGTTCGGCTTCATCACTGCTCAATCCTTCCGTTGCCGTTTGAAGGTGCTGGAGTATCTGGGTTGCAGAGATGCTCCAGAAAGCCAAAGGGAGTTGGTTCATATCTATTTTTGAACTGGCAAACTCTATTTTAGAAAGCGCTGTCGAACTTTGGCCGCGATCTGGCGGTCCGTCATTTTGTCAACCGTTTCAACACCAACGATGCGCCCACTGAGTCCTTTACTGGCGAGACGTTTTTCGAGCTCGCCCTTTGCCTCGCCAGGACCAAAGATCAAAATGGATTCTGCATCGCGAAGATGCGAGATCACCTCGTCATAGTATCTGTTGAGATGGCCGGTAAATTGTCTGTCTCGCTGGTCCTCTGCCGATCCGTCCTCTGAACCAGAACCACCGGAAAATCGGACATGCTTCTCCATTCCTGATTCTATTCGTCTCGTTTCTTCTCCTTTGTCTCCGATAACCACGACAACCGTCTCTCTGTGGTCAATCCACAAACCCACTTGTCTTTTCATAGATTCCTCCTGGCGATTAGGCTCAGTAACACAATGTTAGCCCGCGCGTTTTGTCGAGTCATCCGGGGCGTAAAGTTTGACCCTGATAACTCTTCACACCTATCTCCTCACGCTTCAGGCCTTTTTTTCCTCATCTCCCCTTCCACCATCTTGTACTCGAACAGCCGGCATTCGAGGGCGCCGTTGAACAACGGGGTGCGCTTGGATGCGGCGAGGCGGATGAGCTTCGGCAGGCGCATGTCGGCGCTGAGAATGTAGGCCCGCCAGCCGGTAAATTTTTTCTTCAGCGCGTCGCCGAGCTTTGGGTAAAACTCCGCCAGTTCCTGCTGCTCGCCGAGGCGCACGCCGTAAGGCGGGTTGGTGACGATGATGCCTTCCCTTGCCGGTGCGGAGATTTCTAGGACATTCGCCCGCTTCAAGCTCACCATTTTTTCCAAGCCGGCAGCCGCAAGGTTGATGCGGGCCGATTTCAACGCCTCATCGGAGATATCGCTGCCGTAAATGGAAAG
>QHNJ01000166.1 GCA_003218395.1 Verrucomicrobiota bacterium | reverse complement strand
TGCCGACCACGGCTACGCGCAGATCAAAATCTATTCCTCTGTCAAACCTGAGCTGGTTCCGATCATCGCCGATCGCGCGCATGCGCGTGGCTTGCGCGTGAGCGGTCACGTGCCGGCGTTTATGTCAGCCAGGCAATTCGTGGAGGGCGGTGCCGACGAAATCCAGCACATCAATTTCATCGAACTAAATTTCCTGTTCCCGGAAGTGAAAGAGACGCGTAATCGCGACCGTTTTATTAAGGTCGCCGAGCACGCGCGCGAGTTTACGCCCGACAAACCCCAAGTGCGCGAATTCATCGCGTTCCTCAAGCAACATCACACCGTGCTTGATCCGACAATGGGCGCCTTTGAAGGGCTGTTTTGCGGTGATCCGACCGTAGTTACTCCCGGTCTGGAGCAGATCGCGCCACGTTTTCCGCCGCAGGTTCGGCGGTTGCTGCTAAGCGGTGCTCTCGAAGTTCCGAAGGATAAAGAGGCGGCATATCGCGAAGCGTTCCCGGCGATGCTGCGCTTGCTAAAAGCGCTTTACGACGCCGGGGTTACGATTATCCCCGGGACCGATGCACTGGCTGGCTACATGCTGCACCATGAACTTGAGCTCTACGTCCGGGCGGGTATTCCACCCTCCGAGGTGTTGCGCATGGCAACGTTAACTCCGGCGCTGGTGATGGGCGTCAACAAAGATCGCGGCGTAATCGCTGCCGGCAAACTTGCCGACATGGTGCTAATCGACGGCGATCCGATACAGAACATTCGCGCCATCAATAAGATCACAACCGTGATCAAGAGCGGCAAGGTTTATGACCCGGCGGCCGTCGAAAAGGCACTCGGCATCGCGCCGCGTCAAGCTGCACAATAGGGAGGGTTTGAGGCGAAGGCGTGTCGAACTTCGTTCAGTTCACTGCTTCTTTTCCTGGCAGAGTTTCTGGAAAGCGGGATCCGCGCGCAAGGGGTCCCAGAACGGATCGAGTCTTAAAAGTGCGCGCGTAATGGGTATTCAGTAATAGTAAAAGGCAGTATACAGCATTTGTAAGAGCTGCGAGAGAGTTGAGATGGCGAGTCTGTTCTCACCGAGGATCACATCAGTGATTGCCAGGTTCTCTTCAAAGCCAGGTCCGTTCATCGCATCTTTAGCACTTGGCATAAGCGGAATTGCATCCTGCGCTTCATGGATAGCCCCCAAGCTCGATTTTCGATTTTGGATTGTTGCTTTTGGATTTAAAATTTAGCCGTAATTGATGCAACAAGACGAAACACAGCTTCGCGATGGAAAGATTGTGCGCGGCGAGGACCCGCTCAATCGCATGTGGAAGGTGAAGTCGAAAAACCATTCGCGATAAATTACGAGGAGTTACTAGAATTAGAGTCGCTGACGACTCCTGTGACGCTGGAATGCGCGGGGAACAATCGCAATTTTCTTGAGCCGAAGGTGAAAGGCGTTCAATGGGGGCTTGGTGCAGTCGGCACGGCCGAATGGACCGGTGTGCCATTGTCGATCTTACTTGATCGCGCACTTGCTAGGCCAGAGGCGCGCGAAGTCATTCTTGAAGGAGCAGATGGCGGCATGCTCGAAGACCCGAAAAGTCCGGCAGGCGAGTTGAAATTTGCTCGTAGTCTCCCTCTGAGCAAAGCGCGTGCGGACGTTTTGCTCGCTTACAAAATGAACGGTGTCGATCTCCCGCCGCAACACGGTTTTCCTCTGCGTGCCATTGTGCCGGGATGGTATGCGATGGCCTCGACCAAGTGGCTGGAGCGCATCATCGTCACGAACAAGCCGTTCACGGGGTACTATCAAACCATGGATTACGCGTACTGGGCGAGACGCGGTGGTGTGGCTGAATTAACTCCCTTAGCCGAGATGCAAATCAAAGCGGAGATCGCGCGGCCCGCGAAAGATGAAATCGTCTTCGCCAATTCTAACATGCGCGTTCACGGCGCGGCGTGGACAAGTGATGGCGAAATCACGAAAGTCGAACTTAGCACTGATGGAGGAGCAAGTTGGAAGGAAGCCAACTTGATCGACAAGGCCATGCCGAATGCGTGGCGTCTTTGGGAATTCCAATGGCGGACACCGTCCAAACCAGGAAATCAAACCCTTGTCGCGCGCGCCAGCGATTCGCGCGGCCGAACTCAGCCGACCGAGCGAGACCCCGATCGCGGCACATATATGATCAACCATCTTCTGCCGATCGAGGTGGAAACGCGCTGACCTCTGCTTTGGCGAGCATAGGCTGCCAACCTGTTCTTTTCAGCAGATTGCCGAAAAGCTCTTCGGGCATTTCGTGCGCTGAGGTCTTGCCCCCATCGGTGTCGTCCATGTCGCTCGTTTTTAAAACCATTCAGACCGAAGGCATCGCGGAACTTTCCTATTTGCTCGGTGATGATGACGAAGGCGTCGCCGCAGTGTTTGATCCGCGGCCTGACGTCGAGGTTTACGTCGACCTGGCGCGCGAGGCGAAGGTTTCCATCACCCACATTTTTGAGACGCACATTCATGCCGATTTGATGAGCGGTTCGCGCGAACTTTGCGCGCGGCTCGAATCAGCCAAGATTTATGCAAGCCATGAGGGTGGCGCATCCTACGGATTTGAGCATGAAAAACTGAAAGATGGCGACGAATTCACTTTCGGCGAGTTGCTGGTGACCGCGCGGCACACGCCTGGCCATACGCCAGAGCATCTCTCATATCTGCTCGCGGAAGTGGATCGTCCTGAAACGCCTTGGGGCATACTTACGGGCGATTCGTTATTTGTCTCATCCGCCGGTCGACCGGATTTGCTGGGCGCGGAACACACCAAGGAGCTCGCCGAAAAACAGTTTCATACCTTGCGCGATTTTTATCTCAAGCTGCCCGATCACGTCATGATTTATCCGAATCACGGTGCCGGTTCGCCGTGTGGGGCGGACATTGGCGATCGGCTAACCAGCACGATTGGTTATGAAAGAAAATTCAACAAATTCCTGCAATTCGATGACGTAAAGCAGTTCACTGATTACGCGCTCGCCACTGCGCCACCGGTACCGAAGTACTATCCGGTCATGAAAAAGGTGAACGCAAAGGGACCGGACGTTCTGGGAAATCTCCCGTGCGTTCCGGGTCTTCCACCGAAAGCGTTCAAAGAAGCGATCGACAAAAAAGTGGGTGCGCTCGTGGACACGCGGACCATGCTTGCGTTTGGCGGGGGGCATATTCCCGGTGCGCTCAACATTGGCGGCTCACCCATCCTTTCGATTTGGGCGGGTTGGATGCTCGATCCAAACGAGCCTATTCTCTTGGTGCTCGAAAGTGAAAGCGATCTCGAGGAAATCGTGCGGCTGTTTATTCGCACAGGTTATTCGAAGTTCGCGGGGTACCTGGTAGGTGGAATGAAAGCGTGGGATGCAGCCGGATTTCCGCTCGACAAAGTCGGGCAGATGAACGTGCACGAGCTTAACGAGCGCAAATCGTCACTCCAGGTTCTCGACGTCCGTTCGCCGGGTGAATGGAAACGCGGGCATGTTCCCGGCGCACATCACATTTTTCTGCCGGAGCTGCGCAAACGGATTGACGAACTTGATTGCGCAAGGCCGACAGCCGTTTATTGCGGGAGTGGCTATCGAGCGAGCATCGCCACAAGCATTCTAAAACCCCAAGGATTCAACGAGCTTTGGAATGTTCCGGGCAGTTGGGAAGCGTGGAAAAAGGCGGGGCTCCCGGTGGAAGGGGCCGACGGCAAATGAACGGAGTAGAGGCAACCATCCCGCGGCGCTCGTTCGGGCAAACAATGCGGCCGGATGTCTGGTGGACGCAGCCACTCCTCGTCTTTCTTGGATTGTCGATCTTTATTGTGTATTCAACGTGGGCGGCATTCCAAGGTAGCCATTATTTTTTTGGCAATTATATCTCGCCATTTTATTCTCCGGAACTTTTTGGTGATTCGCCGCACAGTTGGTTTGGAACCAAACCACCATGGTGGCCGGGCTGGCTCATTTTTTCGCCGGCGTTATTGATTCTATGGGCGCCCGGCGGATTTCGCGTCACCTGTTACTATTATCGCGGTGCGTACTACAAAGCGTTTTGGGCTGATCCGCCTGCGTGCACGGTCGGCGAAGCTCGAAAGACTTATCTAGGCGAACGTTCTTTCCCGCTGATTATGCAAAACGTTCACCGCTATTTTCTCTATCTCGCCCTCGTTTTCATTGTGATCCTCACCTATGACGTGTGGAAAGCGCTTTGGTTTGTCGATCCAAGGACAGGGAAAAGCGTGTTCGGCATCGGCGTTGGGACGATGGTTCTCGCAATCAATGTCGTTCTGCTTAGTGGTTATACGTTTGGTTGTCATTCCCTGCGCCATTTGGCCGGCGGATTTCTCGATCAATTTTCCAAATCACCGACATGCTATCGCGCTTACGCTTGTGTGACCTGTTTCAATCGACGCCACATGCTTTGGGCCTGGCTCAGTCTGTTCTGGGTCGGTTTCACCGATCTTTACGTGCGGCTGTGTTCCATGGGTGTCTGGACAGATTGGCGAATCGTTTAAGCGTTGAAGGGTTGAAGCGATGAAGCGCTTGAAATTTTGCTCTTTCATACGTTCACGCTTGAACGTGCCGACGCTTTAACCCTTCAGCGATTCAACCATGTCCGACTACGAAACACACGAGCACGACGTTCTTGTCATCGGCGCTGGCGGTGCTGGGCTGCGCGCGGCGATTGAAGCATCCGCGGCTGGAGTTTCCGTCGGGCTAGTTTGCAAATCGCTTCTGGGAAAAGCGCATACGGTGATGGCGGAAGGCGGAATCGCGGCCGCGCTGGCAAATGTCGATGAGCGTGACAACTGGAAGGTGCATTTCGCCGATACCATGCGCGGTGGCCAATACGTCAACAACTGGCGCATGGCCGAACTGCACGCGAAGGAAGCGCCGGACCGTGTCCGGGACCTTGAAGCTTGGGGCGCAGTTTTTGATCGAACAAAGGACGGCCGGATTCTGCAAAGGAATTTTGGCGGTCACAAATATCCCCGTCTTGCGCATGTCGGCGATCGCACCGGCCTGGAAATGATCCGGACGCTTCAAGATCACGGGATTCATCAAGGAATCGATGTCTACATGGAACATACGATTCTTTCCTTGTTGAAAGATGGCGACCGCGTCGTCGGCGCTTTCGGCTATGAGCGCGAGCGCGGACGGTTCAAGATTTTCCGCGCCAAAGCGATCGTCCTCGCGACCGGTGGCATCGGCCGCGCCTACAAAATCACGAGCAATAGTTGGGAATACACTGGCGACGGCCACTCGCTCGCCTATGACGCGGGCGCAGAACTGATCGACATGGAATTTGTCCAATTCCATCCGACGGGGATGGTGTGGCCGCCGAGCGTTTCCGGAATTCTCGTTACCGAAGGCGTGCGCGGTGATGGCGGAATTCTCACAAATAAGGACGGTCGCCGCTTCATGTTCGATGACATTCCGGCCAGCTACAAAGCGCAGACTGCCGACAACGAAGAAGAAGGGTGGCGCTATTGCCAGGGGGATAAAAATGCGCGACGCCCGCCGGAGCTGCTAACTCGCGATCACATCTCACGCTGCATTGTGCGCGAGATCAAAGAAGGGCGGGGGAGTCCTCATGGCGGAGTGTTTCTCGATATCTCCTGGATCAAGCAAAAACTTCCGAACTCCGCCGAGTATATCAAAAGGAAACTACCGAGCATGTACCACCAGTTTAAACAACTGGCAGACATCGATATCACCGAGCAGGCGATGGAAGTCGGACCAACAACCCATTACATCATGGGTGGCGTGCGCGTCGATCCGGACACACAAATATCACGCCTGCCTGGCTTGTTTGCCGCCGGGGAATGTGCGGCTGGGATTAATGGGGCGAATCGGCTCGGCGGCAATTCGCTCTCCGATCTCTTAGTCTTCGGAAAACGCGCGGGAGAATTTGCCGCGAAATTCGCAAAGAAGAATTCGCTCGGCAAGATCGATAATGACAAGATCGATATTACTGCGCGCGAAGCGCTGGCGCCGTTCGAAAGGGCCGGCAACGAAAATCCGTATCAGGTCCAACACGATTTGCAGGAGATAATGCAACACAGCGTCGGAATCGTGCGGAACGAAAACGAAATGAAACCCGTTCTGGAACGACTGAAAGAATTTCGAGATCGCGCGAATGGCGTTCGCGTTAGCGGGAACCGCGAATTCAATCCTGGCTGGCATACTGCACTCGATTTGAAAAATCTATTAACGGTTGCGGAAGCAATTACGTGCGCAGCGCTGGAGAGAAAAGAAAGCCGTGGCGCGCAATTCCGTGAAGATTACCCGAACAGGGACGACGCCCTTGGTAGCGGAGGATTGGGTAGCGCGCGCGTCTCGCGTGCTGGCGATGGTGTCCTCGCCATCGCGGACTTTTCTTGGGCGTTCGATGCACAGCTAGTTTGGCACGAAACAACTTTGCAAATCCAAAGAAAGTTCGTTGCGGCGCGACGCCGCAACCACCACGCGAGACGCGTGCGCTACCCAGGAATCTCGCGATGAAAACGGCGACCTTCCGAATCTGGCGCGGTGATGCGAAGGGCGGCGAGTTCCGCGATTACACCACCGAAGTATCCGAAGGCATGGTTGTGCTCGATGCCGTAAATCAAATTCAAGCGACGCAAGCCAACGACCTCGCCTGTCGATGGAACTGCAAAGCCGGCAAGTGCGGATCGTGTTCGGCGGAAGTCAACGGGATGCCGAAACTGATGTGCATGACGCGAATGAGCGAATTGCCGCTCGACAGGCCGATCACAGTCGAGCCGATGAAAGCGTTTCCGGTACTGAAGGATTTGATCACGGATGTTTCATGGAATTTTCGAGTGAAGAAAAAAATCAAGAAGTTCAAGCCACGACCGCCCGATGCGCTGGATGGAACGTGGCGAATGCAGCAGCAAGACATCGATCGCGTCCAGGAATTTCGTAAATGCATCGAGTGTTTTCTTTGCCAGGACGTTTGCCACGTGCTGCGCGATCACCAGATGCACGAACAATTCATTGGGCCCCGATTTTTGATTTACGTTGCAGCGCTCGAAATGCATCCGCTCGATACTGAAAATCGCATCGATGAATTGCGAAACACACAGGGCATCGGCTACTGCAACATTACGAAGTGTTGTACCAAAGTTTGCCCTGAAAATATTGAGATCACAGACAACGGAATCATTCCACTGAAGGAACGCGTCGTGGATGATTTTTACGATCCACTTGGTTGGATTTGGAAGAGACTGAAGAAAATGTTAAATCGTTAAAAGCGTTACAAAGTTACATAGTGAAGGCAGTCACTCGCGAATCTCCGTTTTAGTGTGTAACTCTTTTAACCTTTTAACTGCGACGAAACCATGTCCGAACTCAAATCGCTCCACAAAGAAGCAATTCCCGCTGCTCTCGAGAAGGCGACGCGCTATCGCTTGCTCAACGAGCCCGCCGAAGCTGAAAGCATTTGCCTCGATGTGCTCAAAACCGATCCGGAAAATCAGGAAGCAATCATCACACTGCTGCTCGCGCTCAGCGACCGTTTCACGAAAGGCTACGGGGTAAGCGACACACAAATCAAGCAACTACTCGGGCGCATCCGCAATGAGTATGAGCGCGCTTATTATTCCGGAATCTTTGCCGAGCGGCGCGCCAAAACAAAGCTTACGCAAAACACGCCGGGCTGCCGATTTCAGGCGTATGACCTTTTTTGCGAAGCGATGAGCTGTTTTGAGAAGGCGGAAGCAGTTCGGCCACCAGGCAATGACGATGCACTGTTACGCTGGAATACTTGCGCTCGAATCATCGAGCGAAACAGACTCGTTCCGCGCGAGGAAGAAGAGCCAATCGAATTTCCACTGGAGTAAAGTGTAGTTGTTTTGCTACGCGCAGCGTAAGGTGGACCGCACTACTGGCTGTACATCATTACCGTGACAAAAATCGGAGACGAATTTACCCGCTTCGAACACGAGGGCTGGGAACGCGTGGCGGACAAATACGACTCTGTGTGGTCGTCCCTAACGCGGAAGTTCATTCCCTACTTAATCGATACTGCTCAGCTTTCAGCAGGTATGTCAGTGTTGGATGTGGCATGCGGACCCGGTTATGTATCCGACGCCATCAGAAAGGTAGGAGCGATTCCGACGGGCATCGACTTCTCCGAAAAAATGGTGGCCATTGCCAAAAGGATGTTCCTCGGAATTCGATTCTCTCAAGGTAACGCTCAAGATTTGCCCTGTGACGATGCGAGTTTTGATCGTGTGCTAATCAATTTCGGTTTGCTGCATCTCTCACAACCCGAAAAGGCGTGCGCGGAAGCGTTCCGCGTTTTGAGATCGGGCACCAAATTTGGTTTCACTGTCTGGGCTGGGCCAGCGCAGAATCCCGGCGCCAAAATCGTTAATGATGCCCTTGAAACGTATGCAGATCTGGATGTCCAGTTGCCCGAAGATCCGCCGCATTATTTATACGGCGAGAAGGAGGAATGCCGGAAAGCGTTGGAACAAGCAGGGTTTGATGGCAGATCGATGATTTTTGAGACTTGTTTGGTCGAATGGACTGTTCCGACTGCATTTTATTTCTTCGAAGGCGAGCGTGACGCCGGCGTCCGCACCGCAGGGCTTCTGGCGCGCCAGTCACGAGAAAAACTAAGCGAGATTCGCATGGCAATCGAAACTGGCGTCAGGCGATGTGCGAGAGAAAACGCATACGTCATACCGATGGCCGCACATATTGTGGTCGTATCGAAAGGCTGAGAACTAAATGAAGCAGCTATTCGCAGTGATTCGCAGCCATAGCGCTCCCTGGCAGGCTTCGCGCTCCATGGAGTATCGGAAGGAGTGGGAAGTTCATGCCTCTTTCACAGCCCGCGCGACGGCCGCGGACGAGATCGTCGATCCGCTCTCGGCCGATCCATGGTCGAGCCAGGACATTCTTCGTGTGAGTCGAATGACACCGTGGACGCTGCGATTGGGTTCGCTTTCGTAAGGCATCGCGGCGTTCGAAAACAGCGCCTGTTCATGATGACAGCTCCGGCGAAAGATGAGGGGACCTACAACGTCGTTGTTATCGGCGCGGGCACTGCAGGGCTCGTGACGGCGGCAGGGACAGCGGGACTCGGCGGCCGAGTTGCGCTCATCGAGCGCAACAAAATGGGCGGCGATTGTTTGAACTTCGGTTGTGTGCCAAGTAAAGCGCTGATTTCTTCTGCGCGTTTGATCGACAAAATGCGTCGCGCGGAAGAGTGGGGATTGCGCAAAATTGAGCCGCAGTTCGACTTTAACGAAATCTTCGGACGCATGCGCGCGCGGCGTGCGCAAATTGCGCCTAACGATTCGCAGGAACG
>QHNJ01000165.1 GCA_003218395.1 Verrucomicrobiota bacterium | reverse complement strand
CACGCCATGATCCCTGGCCACTTTTTCCAGTGGATTCTCAGGTTTCAACCCTCCGCCTCCGCCGATCGGAAACCATGGCATAAACCCAAGACTCTTCCTCTCGCAATAGACCAGAACATTTTCCGATTTGCGGTTCTCAATGTTGTACTGGTTCTGGACGCTTACTATCGGAAGGACTTTGCGCGCCCGCTCGATTTCCTTCGGATCCACGTTGGATAAGCCCACGTGCCGAATCTTCCCAACATCCTGCATTTCCTTGAGCGCGCCGAGCGATGCCTCCATAGGCACTTTCCGATCGACACTGTGCAATTGATACAAATCGATACGGTCTAGCCGCAGCCGCTTTAGGCTTCCATCGACGGCCTGTTTGAGATGTTCAGGCCGACCGTTTGGCACCCACTGGCCCGGTCCGGGTCTGGTCAGACCGCCTTTCGTGGCGATAACAAGTCCCTTGGGATAAGGGTGGAGCGCCTCGGCTATGAGCAGTTCGCTTGTTTCCGGCCCGTACGCGTCGGCGGTGTCGATCAAGTTCACACCGAGTTCGACGGCGCGCCTCAGAACTTTGAGCGCGTTCTCTCGATCAGGAGGCCAACCCCAAATCCCTTCTCCGGTTATGCGCATCGCGCCAAAGCCGAGCCGATTGACTGGGAGATCGCCGCCCAACTGCCAGGTAGGATTCGTGATCATGGTCGGTGCCGTCGACGAAGCGGCTCCCAAGATTACATCGGATCCTCCCGCAAAAAGCGCGGCTCCGCTGGCCAGAGTCGTGCCAAGAAATGTCCGGCGAGTAACACTCGGCTTTTGATTTGGTTCAAGAGATCTGTCTGCCATGACTTTCCACTTACGTTCACGGAAACCGCTCTCAACGCAAGCCCGCCGTTCTGTCCAAGCCTGGACCGAACGCAGCCTTCGGCGCTAGCGAGTCAGGAAGCCGAGCGAGCCACACAAGCATACAGCCGGAAACCGGTTACACTGGGCTATGAAAAAAAGCACGCGCAACCCAGTTTCAGTCCGCTCAGGGCAGGTCGAGTTCGTCAAAGTTAATACTGACGCGTGGAAATGGCGCGATGTTTATCGCTGGCTGCTGAGTTTGAAGTGGCCGCAATTCGCCGGATTTGTGGCGTCTGTTTATGTCGGGCTTAATCTCCTTTTCGCCGGCCTTTACAGCCTGGGCCAAAACAGTATTGCCGGAGCGACCGCCCATTGGTTTCTCGACTGCTTCTTCTTCAGCGTCCAAACGCTCGCCACCGTGGGCTACGGCCACATGTATCCGCAGACGCTCTACGGGCATGTCATAAGCACAGTTGAGATTATGACCGGAGTATTCCTGCTCGCGGTCATGACCGGCCTGATTTTTGTCCGATTCTCGCGGCCAATCGCGCGTGTCCTTTTTAGCAAATCACTAGTGATCGCGCCTTTGAATGGCTGGCCCACCCTGATGGTGCGGATTGGCAACGAGAATCACCATAGCATGGTCGAAGCTGAGTTTCGGATCATGTTTTCGCGTGATGAGCCGTTGCTCGAGGGCGGTGATTTCAGGTACTTCTACGATCTAAAATTGCACTTCGATCGACTAACTGTCTTTCCGGCGGCGCTAACTTTGCGACATCGGATCGACGAGCAAAGTCCGCTCTTCGGCGCAACAGCTGAATCGCTCCAAGCCAGCCGTGCATTGTTTTTTGTGTCCGTTGTCGGAATCGACCCGGTTATCGCTGCTGCGGTTCAAACACAACAAGACTACATTTGGCGCGACATCCGATTCGGCCATCGATTCGTCGAAATTTATACCGAGCGCGGCGGCGGCAGACTCACTGTCGATTACGGCCGGCTTCACGAGACCGAGCCGGCAGGTCAGTAGCGGCGACCATGTGTTCGGCGGGTAACACCCGACACGAGAGAAATTCCTTCGCTTCGCCGAGAGGATAACTCGTCTGTCCTACAGCAGGAAAGGTCCGAGCGGACCGTTCCTGCTGCTGAAAAATTCGTTCTTGACGTGGCTGACGTAAATCCCTAGCACGAAGTGTGGCGTGAATCCCCTCACAAACCGCACAGGTATCGCCGGTCATCGAACGGCAGTTTCGTATTTGGGCCACGCCGCACACCCCGCCTTCGCGACTCCCCCCGAAAATGCGTTGGGATAGTTGGGATGGCATATCGGATCCCCATAAGACTGTCAGAAGGGATGTGACGATCGGCACAGGCAGCGGCGCGGGCGCGGTGTTGGCCCCGAGCGTTGGAGTGAACCAGCCGGCCGCGCTTACCGTTCAAAACGGCATGCTGACCTGCAAAGCCGATAGCACCTACATCTACAAGCTCAACACCAACAACGCCCGAGCCGATCAAGTGATAGCGAGAGGGGTGACCATCAGCAGCGGCGCGCAGTTTAATTTCCAAGCGGTGGCTAACAGGAGGCTTGCGATCGGCACTGTTTTTACCGCGAGCAGCAATACTTCGGCCAACCCAATTGCTGGTACCTTTGCCAATCTGGCCGACGGCTCAACTTTTACCGTCGGTCGTAACAACTTCCAGGTGAGTTACAGCGGTGGCGACGGCAACGACCTCACTCTGACGGTCGTGCCATAGGTTGTCGCCGGGATCGGTGATCCCGTGGCGAGCGGGCGGGCGATGACTTCGGAGTTTAGACGCGATCCCAATTTCCCACGCAGGATCCCAGTTTAGTCCTTGCAAACTATCACGTCGAGATGCTAGATCGATCCTATTGGCTACTTCTTCACGACTCATTACAATCTGCATCTCGGCCACGTGCCTGGTCGCTTGCACGTCGCTTTCTCCGTTGCGATCGAACAATGCCACGAATCTTCAGAATTCGGTTGATACCGAAAACGGTTACAAGATCGCATTCATCGAATTTGGCGAGCAGGGATCATATCAAGACCCAACGCAATTAAAGAATGCTCTCGATCTTATCCAGAATACCGAAAGGCCACTTGTCATCACTTATGTACACGGCTGGCAAAATAACGTTGAATCGGATGATGTTAAGAATTTCGAATCCTTGCTGGCGCGATTAAATCGAGCGTCTGCCATCAGAGATGTCGGGTTTCACGTGGTCGGCGTTTATCTTGGCTGGCGAGGTAAGTTGACCCCGGTCCCGGTGCTCAAGGAGCTTAGTTTCTGGAACCGCAAAGCAACGGCCGAGCGGCTCGCGAGCAATTACGATTGCTACGACGCTATTGCTTCAATCTCCGAAGAGGCACGGCGTCATGGACGAAGGAAGCAATACACCGTTCTATTAGGACACTCGTTTGGCGGATTGATTGTCGAAAGGTCCGTCGCTCACGCGATCAACGCTGAGATACATGGCCATGCCGACTCCGACCGAAGTATGCCAGCAGACTTGGTGATCGTTGTTAACCCCGCGTCCGATTCAATTCTGGCGCGGCAAATGATCGCCGCCTTGTACAGCCGAAAGACCGAAGGCACCCGCCCCCTTTTCGTTTCAATCACTTCAACGGGCGATTGGGCGACGGGCGGTTTTTTTCCTATCGGCACCGGTCTCGCTTCGGTAAGCAAAGGTTTCAACAAAGTGCCGGCTCCCGGATCAAATGGGACCATGCATAACGAGCGGGAATTCTACACCTCAACACCTGGCCACAATGAAATGCTCATCAACCATATTACGGTGGACAAACATGAGACAATCAATTCACCGAACGGCCTTCCCGCGCTTGAAGAAAACTTACAGCATAACCATGCTGGGAACGGGTTCACTTTAGACCGTGCGCAAGGAAAGCTCGATGTTTGGCAAATAAAGCGGGTTGGAGATGTGGACGTCCCTTATTGGGACGTGCAAGTCGATCCCAGCATTATCAAAGATCACGGTGACATCTGGAACGAAAGAGCCGAAGCGATGATGGCTGCAATTTTCCGTATGACTAACCCGATGCTTAATCGCAACGTCAAACCCCGAGCCACACTTCATCGCGCGCCGGATTTCAACAGGCTTCAGCATCGGTAAAACTCAGATCGCGTGCGATTTGTTCTAGCAGTTGTCGATCCGTCGCACTGTAGGCAGATCAACTTCTTCCCTGCGTAAAGATCGGTAAGGCGACCCACGCGAATCCGATCAGAGCCAGCAGAAGGGGAATAAAGAAAACGGCTTGGTCGAAATCGTGCGGGAGCCCGAACACTGAAATTACGAATCCGAGCGCGGTCACGTTGAGAACGAACGCGAAGAGCGCTGTATACGGCCGCGTCCGCTCGACAATCCCGAGCACGAGCAAAACG
>QHNJ01000097.1 GCA_003218395.1 Verrucomicrobiota bacterium | reverse complement strand
ATTCCCCACTGGCCCTTGAGCCGTTCTCTGTACTCTCGGCCGTAGCCCGAACTTCCGCCATAGTTGACATCGAGAACCGCGATGCCGCGGCTGGTCCAATATTGAGTCGCATACCGCAACGATGTGGAGCTAGCCGAAGTTGGCCCCCCGTGACTGATAACTAAAAGCGGCGGCTTTTGATCTGCCGGCGCAACGTAATCTCGATTCTGCGGCGGATAGAAATAGCCATGAGCGGTAAGCCCGCCCTCGGTGGGAAACTCAATGGCTCGGGGATTGGCGAGATATCCTGCATCAACCTCTATTTCTCGGGACCTTCGTAACACCTCCAGCTCCTTCGTAGTCAAATTCAATGAGACGATGGAGGTAGGCTCAGTCGAAGAAGCACCAATGAAAACGACGCGGTCGCCGGCGGCTTGAACTTGGGAAATCGTGGTGAACGGAAGTTCGATCATGTCCAGCGCTCTCGTCACGGTGTCCAGGGTGCCAGGGTAATCACGGCCGTTCTTGGCGTAGCTGCAGACGATTCGTCTTTCGGATGCAAGGCCATAAAGGCTAGTACCGAAAACCCACTGAGGCTGGCCAAACTCTGCTTCCATCGGGCAGAGCGGCTCGACTTTGTTTTCCTGCCAACTGTAGAGATTCCACCAGCCGGTACGGTCGGAAATAAAATAAAGTGTCCCGTCAGGTGACCACTCCGGCTGGCAAATAGACTCGTTGGCACCACCGGCGGCGCGCATCGTTTCGCTCATTGATCCGTCTTCGTTCAATTTGCCCACCCAAAGCTCAGTACCATCCCACGGCATGTTAGGGTGATTCCATGTCAGCCAGGCCAGTTGCGAGCCGTCCGGACTGAGGCGTGGTGAGGAGTAAAAATCATTTCCTGACAGCAGCACGTTTCCCGCACCGCCACCCTGGAGATCTATGCTCACCAGGGTGTTGATCGCCTCCCCGTGACCGGTATGGTCCTCGCATACACAAAAAAGAAGATTTCTCCGGCGGTCGATGACTCCATCGGCGTAACGCAGGCTCGCAGCCGGGGTCAAAGGCCGCGGAGGCGAGCCAACTCTTTGGGCATAGAGGCGCTGGTCAGTAAAATTCGCGAAGACAATTGTGCCGTCCGAAACCGCATAGTCTCCGCCGCCATATTCGTGCACGCGGGTGCGGGCGTTGAGTGGCGGGGGCGTAACGTCCGTTACTCGTCCATCTGGCGAACGGCGAATAATGACCTTTCTTCCGCCTTCTTGGGATCGCCGCTCGATCCAATAAACGTCGTCGCCATCGAGCCTCACCTGTTCAAGTCCGACCTCACCTCCTGCGACAACGTCAGCCGTAATCGGCGATTTCCAGGAGCCGTAAGGAGCTGCATTGGGGCCTGCCATAAGCAACCTCAGAGATCCTTCCTAAAATTTACTAGCCGCGATGCACGCATCTATTTATTAAGCAGGCATTCTTTTATAAACAGGATGGTCGTATAGAGCCGTGTCCTTCATCTTTGCGTAAATATCAAAAGCGGGCTTCGGATATGCGTGTCCGCCTAATTTCCAACCACTTGATACGAGGTTAGCCGTCCAGAGGTCATGCTCGTTGGCTTGCCGGGATCTTCAACAGAGCCTTCGCATTCCCATACAGCATCGCTTCCCGCTCAGCCTCCGTGGCATTCATCTGTTCGATTTTTTCGGCCGCTATCCAGTCGCCCAGCTCGTAGGGATAATCGGTTCCGACCATGACATGCTCTGTTCCGACCATGCGCTTCAGATATTCGAGAGTTTCGACGCGATAAACGAGGTTGTCGAAGTAAAGGTTCTTTAAGTACTTGCTTGGAGGCTGTGAAGCGGGGATGCGAGAAGGTCCGGCTCCGGTGCCGCTGGTCAAGCCGCGATCAAAGCGACCCAGATGATAGGGAAAAAACCCGCCGCCGTGGAGCAGCGCGAGCTTGAGCTTTGGAAAGCGATCGAACACGCCGCTATAGATCATGTAACCGACAGACAAAGTTGTGTCGGCCGGATTACCGCAGACGGTGCGCAGCCCATAACCACCCATTTTATCACTGCCCGCGACCCATTCCGGGTGCATGATCATTAGCACATCCAGCTCCTCCGCCTTTTTCCAGAAAGGATCGAAATCTTTGCTGTCGTAATATTTGCCGACGACGTTGGAGGCGATCGTCACGCCGGAGAGTTTGAGGTCGCGGATGGCGTGCTCCAGGATGCGAGCGGCGCGTGGCGGATCTTGGAGCGGCACCGTGGCGATGCCGACGAAGCGATTCGGGTGACGCTTCACTAGAGCTTGAATCGCTTCGTTATAGAGTTTCGACCATGATTCGCCGCGGTGGCCGTCGAGTTCGTAACCAACTGCGCTGGTTTGCACTTCGACTGTTGCGATTGCGATCTTTCCCTGGCTCATGACTTGTAACCGGTTTTCCACCTCTGCCAGGCGACGGTCTAAATTGAGACGGTTGCCTCCCGGAAACTTTATAGAGAGCGGGCTCTCTCCGCCATCCTTCGGCGCAAAATATTCGATCCCCAGCGCGTTCGCGTGCTGTTTAATCTCGTTGATTAGCTCCGGAGGGAAATAGTGATGGTGAATGTCAATGGCACGCGCCAAACCAGCGGCCGGGTCTCCCGTCGCCTGCGTTGCTGTTTGCGCGCAACCCGATAACAAGATTCCCGTCGAAACGGTAGCGGTTGTTCCCGCGAAGCACAAAAAATCCCGCCGGGACATTGCCGAGAATTTGTTAGCCATGACCCACCTCCTGTGGCTTTTATGGGGGATGTAAACGCAGGATTAGCTTGCTCACTGAATCCTGTCAATGGTAGCATCATCTCGACGCGAGATTCATTCGAGTGGGTTGGTTTTCTGGCTAAGTAATTCGACTTTCAATTAACAACGGGAAGAAAACGATGGCTGAGTTTCAATTTGGCGGCGATATCGTTTGGCGGCCAAGCGCTGAAATCATTGCCCAGAGCCGGCTGAAAAGATTCATGGATCGCCACGGCATCGGCAGTCTCGAAGAGCTGCAGCGCCGCTCCACGGAGGAGATCGAATGGTTCTGGAGCGCGGTGCTCGAAGAACTCGGAATCGAATTCTACGTGCCGTACGAGCGAATTGTCGATACGTCGCGGGGCATCGCATGGCCCCGGTGGTGTTGTGGCGGGGTAATGAACATCGTCCACAACTGCCTGGACAAATGGCGCGGCACACCAGTTGGGCGCCGCGAGGCGGTTCGTTGGGAAGGAGAAGAGGGCGCCGTCCGTGTTCTCACGTATGAAGAACTGCATCGCGACGTCTGCCGGTTAGCGAATGCGCTGCGCGCGCTCGGCATGAAAAAGGGCGACGTGGCTGCGCTGTTCATGCCCATGATGCCGGAGACGGTCGTGGCGTTTTTTGCCGTGATCAAGCTCGGCGGGATAATTCTTCCGTTGTTTTCCGGTTATGGCGCCGCAGCGGTAGCCGGACGCCTGCGTGATAGCGAGGCGAAATTTCTTTTGACCGCAGATGGCTTCTATCGTCGTGGACAAACTGTCCTTCTGAAACCAAGCGCTGATGAGGCTTTGAGCTCTTCTTCCTCCGTCGAGCACGTGCTCGTTCTTAGGCGGCTTGGGATTTCGGTTCCGTGGACTCCGGGTCGCGACCGGTGGTGGCATGAAGAGATCGGGCAACAGAGCGATGAGGCGGAAACGGAACGGACCGATGCTGAAGATCCTCTGATGATCATTTACACCTCGGGAACGACCGAACGGCCTAAAGGGGCGCTTCACACGCACTGCGGTTTTCCGATCAAGGCCGCGCAAGACATGCTGCTTGGCTTCGATATCAGACAAGAGGACGTGCTTTACTGGGTGACGGACATGGGATGGA
>QHNJ01000096.1 GCA_003218395.1 Verrucomicrobiota bacterium | reverse complement strand
GAATCGGCACTCTCGGTAAAGCATATAAGCTTGCCTGAGTGAAGCAAAACCTTTCGTGGCGCTGAGCGACGGCGGCGTTTCGAAACGAAGCGACCAGTTAATTTGCCGGCTCGACGGAGTATCGCCCACCAACTAATGCGGAATTGCAGGCGACGTATCTGCCGTTACAACACTAGTTCCCTTACAACGTGGTTGGCTCCGAAAGCTTTCGCGGGTTGATTGAAGCTAAATTTCGCGTTGAGTTGTGCGCGATATGCGGAGTTGGAAGCTTTTTGTCCCCGTGTTGTTGATTTGTTCAGTCGCGTTCGCGTCCGAATCGCGGTTGCCATTTAGCACGGTTTTTAAGGGACAGGATCAATTTAATCGGCTGGTTGCGAAGGCCAAATCCGGGAACTGGAAAGCGCTGCCGATCGGCGAACGGACCGCGACCGTGGGACAGGCACTGGTTGGGACGCGCTACAAACATTTCACCCTCGAAATTGACAACCGGATCGAGTCGCCCTCGGTGAATTTTCAGGGGATGGACTGCTGGACGTTTTTCGAGATCGCGCTCAGCTTCGCGCGAATGCTGAACGGGCCGGAAGCAAATTGGACTCCGGAGCAATTGCTGCATTACATCGAGCTAGACCGATATCGCGGCGGCGAATGCACGGGCGAATATCTTTCGCGTCTGCATTATCTGGAGGACTGGCTTTACGACAACGACCGCCGTGGCTTCGTGGATGATCTAACGCGCAGTCTCGGCGGCGTGAGCGTGGCACATTCCGCTCGGGAAATGAGCGTGGGCTGGCGACATTACCGTTATCTTGCCGCCAATCGTTCACTGCTCGGGCCGCTCGCGCGAATGGAAGCGAGTGTTTCATCGCGCCCGCTTTATGAAATTCCAAAAAGCCGCGTCGCGGCAATTGAATCGAAATTACACAGCGGCGATATCATTGGAATTATTTCGCGCGACCGAAATGGACTTTTTTCGACTGCCCACGTCGGCCTGGCGTTGCGCACCAACGACGGCGTCTTGCATTTCATGCACGCATCTTCGCCTGGGAATTACGGACGCGTCATCGTAGACGCGGAGCTTTCAAAATATCTGTATCGCTACCGGTCGGACAGTGGAATCCTGATCGCGCGGCCTTTGCGTTAGGCATTGTCTTTCTCGTGAAGTTCTGCGAGCAGCTTCTCCAAGTCTTCAAGGGCCTCCTCCGCGTCGACCCCGTGTGCTTCGAGTGTGGCGGTAGCGCCACAATCAAGGTTGGCGCGAAGAATGTCGATGAGACTGGTGGCAGAATATCGTTTCCCGTCTTTCACCACCCAGATTTCTGATCGAAAACTGTTTGCGCGTTTGACGAACTGTGCGGCCGGTCGCGCATGCAAACCGAGTTCGTTGCTAATTCGCACCTCCCGCTGGGCCGAGACGGGCGCCCGCTTTTCACCGAATTTCATGCCTGGCTCGTGCCCCACCGGCGATGGAGGAATGTTTCGATCGGCGAGAAAAAGATTTTGTCGGCGAGCAAACCGATGACAACGATCACAAGCATGATCGCGATGACTTGATCCATCGCACTTAACTCGCGGCCGTAATGGAGAAGTTGGCCGAGGCCGAAGCCGGTAAGGATCGTCACGAAAATTTCCGCTGCCATGAGCGAGCGCCATGCGAACGCCCAACCTTGTTTCATGCCGCTGACGATGAAGGGAAGCGCGGCTGGCAGGATAACCTTGAACCACATGTGCAACCGTTTAGACCCCATGGTCAGCGCGGCACGGCGGTAAATCGGCGGAACGTTGCGTACGCCGGTCTCGGTTGCGATGACCACCGACCAGAGCGTTCCCATGACAACCACGAAGAGCATGGCCGCCTCTGTTTGACCGAACCATAGGAGCGCAAGCGGGACCCAGCAGACGCTGGGCAGCGTTTGCAGGCCAAGCGCCATGGTGCCAATCGTATCGCGAAACAATTTCCAACGCGCGGTTAAGAGTCCGAGTGGAAGTCCCACGACAAGTCCGATGAGGTAACCGGCGAGCAAGCGGCGCATGGTGATCACCGTTGCCTTTGCCAGAGTTCCGTCCACAGCCGCGTTCTTCAAATAGCTCGCGACCTGCCACGGCGACGGCAACAGGACAGGCGACCAAATTCTGGCCCGAAACGCTGCTTCCCAAAGCAGGAGAAGAACAGCGAAAAATGCAGCCGCTAGAAGAAATCGTTTCATCTTGCGACAGTCACTTCGGCTTGCCCGAGACTCTTCAGAGCCTTTGTGATTTGTGTGGCGTGAGCGGCAAGATCGACACTGTTAATGTCGCGCGGGCGGGGTAGCTCCACCGGAAATTCTTCGCGAATGCGGCCGGGATGTGGCGAAAAAAGCAGAACGCGATCGCCCAGACAAGCTGCTTCGCGAACATTATGCGTGACAAAGACAATGGTCTTGCGCCTCGCTTTCCAGATTTTCTGAATGTCGCCGTAAAGTTGCTCGCGGGTGAGCGCATCGAGTGCGGCGAATGGTTCGTCCATGAGAAGCACGCGCGGATTCGGCGCAAGTGCACGCGCCAGGGAGACGCGCTGCTTCATTCCACCGGAGAGCTCGTGAATGTTCGCGCGTTCAAACCGGCTCAGGCCCACCAATTCGAGATAATATTTCGCGACATCGTGTCGATTTTTTTTGCTCAAGTTCGGCTTTAGCTTGAGCCCGAAAAGCACGTTTCCAAACACGTTCAGCCATGGAAAAAGCGCGGGCTCCTGAAACATCACGAGCCGTTCGCGGCCAGGCCCTGTCACTGGTTTGCCGTCGGCCCGCACGGTGCCACTGTCCGGTTTTTCCAAGCCGGCAATAATATTAAGCATTGTTGTCTTTCCGCAGCCACTCGCGCCGACAAGGCAGATGAATTCACCTTCGCCTACTTGCAGACTCACTCGATCCAACGCCTGTACGACGCCGGTGCCAGTTTTGAAACTCTTCGATACATCTTCGATCGCGAGTTTGCTCGGAGCTATTACTCGCAGCTCTTCGCTGACCGACGAGGTCGCTTTTGAACCCAAACGAATCGCACGAGTGACAAACATTTGGAAAATCGGTTTTCCTTAATCGACGGCGAAAGGATCAGGGCGTTTCGACGAGTTTGGACGTGTCCGTCGAACCTTTATAAAATCCCGCGTCTTTGCCGTCCTGAACCGCTTTGGCAATCAGATTGGGCGACACCTCGGTTGTAAACTTGATTCGTTTCCAAGCTTGTGCGACGGCGTTGGGCGCAAAGGCGGCTCTCGTTTCCTCTTTCAATTCCGCAATCAAAAGCTTCTGTGCTTCCGCTTCGTGTTCCTGAATCCATTTCGTCAGCTCCACATTCGCGGCGGCGATCTTTTTTGCGAATTCGCGATGATCGCGAAGGAACTTCGCACTGGAAACAAGCCATGTCGTGATGATGTCCTTGTCCTCAAGAAAGACGCGCGCTTTCGCATCGCGCTCGAGCCGGGTTACCCATGGTTCGACCGTCCAAACCGCGTTGACTCCGCCGCTTTGAAAAAGAGCGAGCTGATCCGGGTTGTTGGTTGGCACGACGATCACATCGCCGCCCGTTTGCGTAACATTGAACCCCTGCGCCTTTAACCAGGCCCGGCAAGAGATGTCCTGTGTGTTGCCGAGTTGCGGCGTGGCAATTTTTTTTCCGCGAAAATCGGACGGAGCTTTGATGGGCGAATCGGCTTTGACAACAAGCGCCGCGCCCGCGTTGGCCGCGCCTGAAATGACATGGATTTCTTCGCCATTTGACTTGAAGTGGGCGTTGCGCGCCGGACCTTGGCTGACATAAGTGAGATCGAGCGAGCCGGCAAAAATCGCCTCCATGGCAGACGGCCCGGCGTTGTAAGTGAACCATTGGATCTCGACATTTGGACCGAGCCGTTCCTCAAACCACCCTTTGCCTTGGCGGGTCAGAGCGTGGGCGATGACACCTTGAGCATGCGTGATGTTCGGGAAATGCCCGAAACGAATCACGGTTTTTTCTTCCCCACGGCCAGTTTGCAGGAAAAGCGCAAGCGCTCCGATAACTGCTACCAATATTTTTATCTTCATAGTTTTGTTTTCAATAGGAGATGTCGTGATGAGCTACGGGAAGTCGGGATCGTCAGCCCCGCCCGGCGTCGCTGAGATACGAGCTCGCCTTCATTCGTTCAAACTAGAACATCACCTGGACGCGCCCGAGAACTTGATCGAACTGATCCTGACCAAACTCGGGATTGGCTTGGCGGAAATCCGACCAGGTGTGAATATAGTTAA
>QHNJ01000095.1 GCA_003218395.1 Verrucomicrobiota bacterium | reverse complement strand
AGGAAACCAAAGTCGCGGACTACGTGCTGGGTTGGGCGCTCTACCGCTCCAATGGGTCGAAGCTAACCGCAGTTCCCAATCAGACCGACAGCTGGTCCGTTCAACTCTGACAAACGATCCATGGCCACCATACACACGACGAAACGAGACCGAGTCGTTGCTCAACAAAAGTCATCGGATGCAAGGACCCACGCGCGCGCCGATTTGCTAACCGATGAAAGGTTTAAAATAGAGGTTGCACACGAAGAAGCAACTCCTCTAGTGTACGCACTGCAAAGGCAGGGCAAAGATTATGACTGAGCCCAGCGCACGAGTCGTGATTGTCGGTGGAGGATTTGGCGGACTTGCTGCGGCCAAGGCTCTCGGGAAAGCGCCAACGCAGAATATCGTGATCGACCGAACGAATCATCACGTGTTTCAGCCGTTGCTTTATCAGGTGGCGACATCGGTGCTCGGCCCCGCGCAAATCAGTTCTCCCATCCGCTCAATACTGCGGAAACAGAAAAACACGACCGTCATCATGGGCGAAGTCACCGGCGTGGATAAGGAGCAGCGCTGCGTGTTTGTCAATGACGCCGATCGCGAACATGTGCCCGTGCCGTATGACTATCTCATCCTCGCTACCGGAGTGCGGCACAGCTACTTCGGGCACAATGAATTTGAACAATTCGCGCCAGGTCTAAAGAGCCTGGCTGATGCGGTTGATATTCGAAACAAGATTCTGAAGGCATTTGAAACAGCCGAGGCCGAAGAGGACGTTAGCCGTCATCGCGACCTGTTAACCTTTATCCTAGTCGGCGCTGGTCCTACCGGAGTAGAACTGGCCGCGGCGCTCGCAATTTTTGTTCGGACTACGCTGCGTTCGGATTTCCGGCGGATCGATCCTACGTCAGCCCGGATCGTCCTGCTTGACGCTGCACCGAAGGTTCTTGGATCCTTTGCGCCTGATCTTTCTGGTGCGGCCGAGGACCGTCTGCAGAAGCTAGGGGTCGAAGTTCGTCTCGGCCATGCCGTCGAGAAGATCGACGAAGAGGGTGTAATAGCCGGCGGCGAGCGCATTCCGAGCAAGGCTGTTATCTGGACTGCGGGCGTTGCGCCTTCACCGGCGGGGAAGTGGTTAGGCGTCGAGACTGATCGCGCCGGTCGAGTTCGCGTGCAAAAAGATCTTCGCGTTCCGGGTCATCCCGAAATCTTCGTCATAGGTGATACCGCTTCGCTCGACCAGGACGGCAAGCCTTTACCTGGTGTTGCTCAAGTAGCGATGCAGCAGGGACGCTACGTCGGGAAATTAATTAACCGGCATGTTGCCGGGAAGACTAGTCTCAAGCCTTTTCGTTATTTCGACAAGGGTAACATGGCGGTAGTTGGCAAAGGCTATGCCGTGCTGCAAAGCGGCAAGGTTCAAATGCATGGTCTTCTCGCTTGGTTCGCGTGGGCCGCTATCCATATCCTCTACCTGTCACAAAATAGCCTGAGGATCAGCGTCTTCTTGCAGTGGCTCTGGACTTTCTTCACCGGTCAACGCGGTTCGCGACTCATCGTTGAAAAGACAGCCGAAGAACCGGGTAAGGCGAACACACCTTCCGCAACAATTCCTCCCAACCAAACAAAACCCGAACTACAACCAACTCACTAAAACTATGGCAACAACATCAACACAACCAACCGAGCAACGCCCAACGGACTCTGAAGGTAAAACTAAGACTGCGCGCCTGTTCTTTCTCGACGCAAGCAGCGGACGCGTGCTTTCGGCGAATCCGGACGGCGCAGACAAGAAAGTCATCGCCACCGGCGGTCGCGTTCCCGACGGGATAGCTGTCGATACTGAGGCCGGCCACATCTACTGGACCAACATGGGCGTGCCTACCCAGAACGATGGCTCAATCGAGCGCGTCGATCTCGATGGGCAGAACCGCACCATCATTATTCCCAAAGGCGGAACTTTCACGCCCAAGCAGCTCACACTCGATAGGAAGAACCGGAAGCTTTATTGGTGCGATCGCGAGGGGATGCGCGTCATGCGCTCGAACCTGGATGGTTCGAAGATTGAGACCCTGGTGGATACAAGCCCGGGCGATCCGCGCCCAGGTCCTGACCTCAAAAAATGGTGCGTAGGAATAGCCGTCGATACCGATCGTGGTCAATTTTACTGGACGCAAAAAGGTCCCGATAACGCAGGGGTAGGTCGCATCTTTCGCGCGAACACCGAAATCCCAAAGGGCGAGACTGCGGCTAATCGCAGCGACATCGAAGTTCTTTTCGAAGGTTTGCCGGAGCCCATCGACCTTGAGCTCGATCTTAAGAACCGGCTGATTTACTGGACCGACCGCGGTAATCCCCCGACCGGTAACAGCGTCAGTCGCGCTCCTATGGATGCCGACTTTAAGAAGCGTCCGCCGCACGACATCGTCGTCACTGACTTGATGGAAGGGATCGGGATCGCGCTCGATCTCGCGGGCGACCGCATGTTCGTAACCGATCTCGCTGGTGACATCTATTCCGCAAGGCTGGATGGCTCCGGGAAGAAGGTCGTGCTCGCCGCGCAGGGAAACCTTACCGGCATTGCCTACGCAGAAACACCTAACAACAGAAAGTAAAACCTATGTCATACAACAAACCTATCCGCCGAATAGCCATTGTCGGGACTGGAGTCATCGGCGCCAGCTGGGCTGCTGAATATCTCGCTCGTGGATTCGTCGTCGTCGCGACTGATCCCGCGCCTAACGCAGAAGCTAACTTACGCAAGTATGTCGATGAAGCCTGGCCCGACCTGACGAGCATCGGTCTCTCTTCGGCCGCATCGCGTGATCGCTTGAGCTTCACCACTGACATGAAGGAAGCGCTTTCGCACGCCGATCTCGTCCAGGAAAACGCACCGGAACGTCCGGACTTCAAGATGAAGCTGTACGCCCAGATGGACGAGGTTACTCCGGTTGATTCGCTTCTCGCTTCGAGTTCATCGGGGATAACGCCGAGTGTCATTCAATCGCAGTGCAAGCACCCAGAGCGTGTGGTCATCGGCCATCCTTTCAATCCTCCGCATATCATCCCGCTAGTCGAAGTAGTTGGAGGGACTAAGACATCGCCGGAAGCCATCCAACAGGCGATGGAGTTCTACGCCTCAATCGGCAAAAAACCTATTCATCTGAAGAAGGAGCTACCCGGGCATGTGGCTAACCGCTTCCAGGCCGCGCTCTATCGCGAGATGCTTTATCTCATTCAGGAAAACGTGCTCAGCGTCGAGGACACTGACGCAGCCGTTTGCTATGGGCCGGGACTTCGCTGGGGCGTGATGGGTCAAAGCCTGCAATGGCACCTGGGCGGCGGCGCCGGCGGAATCAAGCACTTCATGGATCACCTCATGGATCCATTGCAGGGCATGATGAAGGCCCTTGGCACTCCAAACATCACGCCTGAGCTAAAGCAAAAGGTCGTCGACGGAGTGATGCGCGAAGCGGGTGATAAGTCGGTCGATCAGCTCGCTCAAGATGAAAACCGAGTGTTAATCGGGCTGCTCAAGCTAAGGGGGATAGACAAGGCGTCAGGGGAAACGATAAAATCGGAGAAGCCTAAGTCACCCTAGCAGAAAGCAACGACGGGAGTCAGCGCATAAACAAGCACGACTAAACCGAGCCATTAACTAACCAACTCAACGTTATTAAACTGAAGGAGAACTAAAATGCCAACCGTAACAAAAGATGTTAAGCCGCATAAGCCACTGCCAGCACCTAACACCGACTTCTATTATCTCTACGAAACCTTACCGGCCGAGGAGCTCGCCATCGTGAAGCGCGTGCGCGAGTTCATGGAAACAAAGGTCGAGCCCGTGATCACCGACTACTGGGTGAGGGATGAATTTCCATTCGAGCTACTGCCGGCGGTGAAGGAACTGGGCATCGGTGGCGTTGCCATGAAGGGATATGGCTGCGCGGGAGGAAGCCTGGCCCTCTTAGGCTTTATCCAAATGGAGATCGCGCGCATCGACCCATCTTTCTCCACCTTCCTCGGCGTACACAACGGACTGGCGATGGGCTCTATCTATATAGATGGGTTGGACTAATGACTACCGCCAAGCGCGATGGCGATACCTGGATACTCAACGGCGAGAAGCGCTGGATCGGCAATGCTCCCTGGTGCGATGTTTCTATCATCTGGGCACGAGACGTTGCTGACAACCAGGTCAAAGGCTTCATCGTCGAGAACAAAACGACACCCGGTTTCAGCGTCGACAAGATCGAGAACAAGGTCGCGCTCAAGGTCGTGCAGAACGGCCACATCACGTTGAAGGATGTGCGAGTGCCCGAAGAAAATCGTCTTCAGGGCGGTAACTCCTTTCGCGATACTGCGCGAGTGCTGAAGATGACCCGCTACGCAGTGGCCTGGATGTCGACGGGCTGCGCGATGGGCGCGTACGAGGCTGCACTTAAATATTCCCAGGAGCGTTTGCAGTTCGGAAAACCGATCGCCTCGTTCCAACTTATTCAAGACCTTCTGGCTCGGATGATCGAAAACATCACGGCCTCACAGTGCCTGATCGTGCGCCAGGCGCAATTGCATGCCGAAGGCAAGCTCAGCGACGCCCATGCGGCCTTATCGAAGGCGTTCTGTACCTCCAAGTGTCGTGAAACCGTCGCGTGGGCCAGAGAGATTCTCGGCGGTAACGGCATCGTGGCCGACTACAAGGTCGCTCGCTTCTTCAACGATTGTGAAGCGCTCTACACCTACGAAGGCACCTTCCAGATGCAAAACCTGATCGTTGGCAAGGCGATCACCGGGCTCAGCGCCTTTCTGTAACCAAAACCCAACGAACTAACAAAAATTCAAACCAAAATTCACCTTATGAACACAACTGCTACAGAACTAAGTCTTGAAAACGTTTCGTATGCCAAGAAAGGGGCTATTGCGTATGTAACGCTCAATCGTCCCAAGGTTCTCAACGCGCTAAGTAAGAGAACGTGGGAAGACTTAAGAGCAGCTTTCGAGAATGCGCGGGATGACGCCGCAGTGCGTGGCGTTATCCTGACCGGCGCCGGCGACAAGGCATTCATTGCGGGCGCCGATATCAGCGAGCTCACTCACCTCACGGCAGTTGAAGCAGAGAAATCGAGTAGTTACGGGCAGGAAGTTCTGAACCTTATCGAGAATCTTGGTAAGCCCGTCATCGCAGCGATCAACGGCTTCGCACTCGGCGGCGGCTGCGAAACAGCCATGGCTTGCACCGTCAGAGTAGCTGTGGAGAACGCGAAGTTTGGGCAGCCGGAAGTAAAGCTTGGTGTACTCCCCGGTGGCGGTGGAACACAACGTTTGCCGCGACTGGTCGGAAAGGGTCGCGCCTTGCAGCTCATCCTCACCGGAGAAATGATCAGCGCGCAGGAAGCTTATCGCATCGGGTTGGTGAACGAAGTCGTCCCAGCCGCAGATCTGATCACGCGGGCCGAAGCAATGCTTAATCAGGTCTTCGCAAATGCTCCAGTGGCTGTGAAGTATTCGCTCGAAGCGGTGAACAAGGGATTGGAAGCGAGTCAGGCCGAAGGCTTGGCATTGGAAGCTTCTCTGTTCGGCCTTTGCGCCGGCACAGACGACAAGAAG
>QHNJ01000076.1 GCA_003218395.1 Verrucomicrobiota bacterium | reverse complement strand
CTTCGCGCTCTTCGCGGGGATTTATTATTGGTTTCCGAAAGCGACCGGCCGAAGGATGAACGATTTCTGGGGCAAAGTGCACTTCTGGCCGACGCTCATATGCATGAACGTGATTTTTCTGCCGATGTTTTTGCAGGGAATGGCCGGCATGCACCGGCGCTGGTATGACGGCGGGCAGGGGTGGACCGTTTCGGGTGATCACACGATTTGGGGGTTGACTGGTTTTCAGTGGAACACGCCGATCTCGTGGGCCGCCTGGATCATGGGTCTGGCGCAAATTCCGTTCATCATTAATTTCTTCTGGAGCATCAAACACGGCGAAAAGGTGAACGACAACCCGTGGGAAGCGACCACGTTGGAATGGACCGCGCCTTCGCCGCCGCCGCACGGAAATTTCGTCACGACCCCGGTCGCCTATCGTGGCCCCTATGAATATAGCCTGCCGGGCCGCGAACAAGATTTCACAATGCAAAATGAGCCGGTGGAGCCGAGCGAGCGCGTGCGGCGCAAGCCTCCCGCCGAGCCAGTGCTCGTTTAAGCCGACGCGATGGAGATTCCGTACACCGTCTCGACCCGGCCTGACACCGGTCTCTGGAACGCCAAGGTCGGCATCTGGTTGTTTCTCGCGTCGGAAGTGATGCTCTTCGGCGGACTTTTTTCCGCCTACATCTTTTTGCGACTCGATGCGCCGCCGGGGATGTGGCCGCATGGGTTGCTCAACGTCCCCGTCGGCACAATGAACACGGCCATCCTCATCATGTCGTCGGTGACGGTGGTGCTGGCTTGCGCTGCGCTAAAAATGCGCCGATACCGTGCCTACTGGTGGTACATGCTGGCCACGATTTTATGCGGCGTGATTTTCTTGACGGTCAAACTCGTTTACGAGTGGCCGCAGAAGTTTGATCACTTCGGCGCATACATTAAACCGGAAGCGCTCGGGAAGTACGAACAGTATCTCGGCAACGAGCATGCAGCCGCGAAAGGCCTTCCGCCGCGCCTCGAGATCACTGGTCATTTGCACAATCGCGCGGCGCTGAACGACCCCAACATTAAGGACTACGAAGTGGCGCTTGATCCGCTAAACGCCGATCCCACCAATCCCACGATGGACCGGCCTCACTTTTTCTATATGCCGCCTACCGACAAAATTGCCAAGATCGAAAAGGAAGACGTCCAGTACGCTACGATGTTCCTGCCTAAGCATAGCGCGTACTTTGCCAGCTATTTCACGATCACTGGTTTGCATGGCATGCATGTGCTCGGCGGCGTGCTGGTCTTCATTTACATGTGGTTGCCGGTCAGCAAAAGGCTTTACCAGCGCAACCCCGAACATCTTGCCAATCGCGTTGAGGTAGCCGGTCTTTTCTGGCATTTTGTGGATCTGATCTGGATTTTCGTCTTCCCACTTTTTTATCTGCTCTAAGCCATGAACAACCCGCCTGACGTTTCCCAAGACCCAAAGGAGTACGAGGAATACGCGCACAACGTGCAGAAGCACGTCCGGGGTTACTTGATGGTGGGTGCGCTCCTGCTCGCGTTTACAGCCATTACAGTCGCACTTTCTTATGTCGATTTTGGCGCGCGCAAAGCGAACATCGCCGTGGCCATGGTGGTGGCGACGCTAAAGGCGGGCCTGGTGGCGGCAATTTTCATGCATCTTGCCGCGGAAAAGCGCCTCATCTACCGCATCCTGATTTTCACCGGCTTTTTTGTGTTCGGACTTTTCTGGCTTATCTTTTTGGCGTGGTACGACTACCCGGTCTTTCATTAAGTCTCGCTTAAGGGCTTCCATATTGTTTTCATTATTTTCTCGACGCTGCTTGCGCTCGGGGTGGGAGCATGGTGCGTCTGGGTCGATCTCGTGGAAGGCGCGCCGATTTATCTGGCCGGCGCAATCTGCTCGTTTGTTGTTGCGGTCGCGCTCGTCGTTTACGGCGTCTGGTTCTATCGGAAAATGAAACGGCTTCGCATCATCACATGAAAGCGAAAATTCTGTCGGTCCTGCTTTTGTGGATCTTTTCACCACTTGGACAAGCGCTGGCATGTCCGTTTTGTTACGGGGCAAAAGATGGAAAATCGACCGAGCACATGGCGGTGGCGATCTGGTTCCTTTTTGGCGCTGTCATGTCGGTGTTGGGTGGGATCGGTGCGTTCAGTTTTCATCTCTGGCGGCATGGGCGCATGCCGGCCGAGCCTTATCAAGAGATCACCGAGGAAGATCTCAGCAAATATGAGTAGCCTTGCGCTGATCAACGAATTCCTGGGTCAGCCGCCGAACGCCTCCTCACATGGATATCAAATCGACCATATCCTCGAGTTTTGCCACTGGTTCATGGGCGCGCTTTTTCTCGGTTGGTCGGCGTTTTTTGTTTTCGTCCTGATTCGTTTCCGGAAAGGACGGCACCCGGCTGCGGATCACCATGGTGTGAGGAGTCCCATCTCGACGCATCTGGAATTCTCGGTTGTCTTGATCGAGGCCGTACTTCTGCTTGGAGAATTTTCAGTTGCCTGGGCCGGACGGACAATTTGGCCGGCGCGATATCAGCTTTGTGAGCAACTCGAATCCGATGGGCCTCGATCCCAACGATCCCGCCGGCAAAGACGATATCATTACGCAGGGCGAACTTCATGTGCCGGTGAATCGCCCGGTTATTCTTGGACTTGCCTCAAAAGATGTGGTTCACGATTTCTTCTTGCCGCACATGCGCATCGCTGGTGATGCGATCCCGGGTTCGCTCATTCCGATCTGGTTCACACCGCTTAAGACCGGCACGTACGAGGTAATTTGCGGCCAGCTTTGCGGTCTTGGCCATTACAGCATGAAAGGCTCACTGGTGGTCGATACGCCGGAGGATTATCAGGCCTGGCTCAAAGAGCGCGCCGAGCTGGCCGGTACGCAGGGCGGGTCTCCAGCTGGTGCGCCGAAAGCGGAAAACCAGCCAGCGGCTCAACCGGAAAACAAACCCGCCGCGCTCGCGCCTTCCCCAAGCCCCGGCGGATAAGTTCTCTTTTCGTGGCGGCGAGTCCATGACCGCCGCATCCCGGTTATTTTCTGCCGTGGGCGAATCGATCTCGAATGGTGCGACGGTCACAGACCACTTTAGCAAATGGCTTAACCGTTTCGCGTGGCTGACATGCGTCGCGACACTCTTGCTCATTTGCAGCGGTGGAATGGTAACGAGCAAGGGCGTCGGCCTCTCGGTGCCAGATTGGCCGACCACGTTTGGCTACAACATGTTTCTGTTCCCAGTCTCAAAATGGATCGGCGCAATTTTCTTTGAGCATACGCACCGCTTGATCGCTTCGGCCGTTGGATTCCTGACGATCATCCTCGCGATCTGGCTTTGGCGCAGCGACCCTCGGCGATGGGTTCGCAACCTCGGAGCGGTTGCCCTCGGCGCGGTGATTTTGCAGGGCGTGCTCGGTGGACTGCGCGTCACCATGCTTAAGGACGAGATCGGAATCTTTCATGCCTGTCTCGCGCAAGCGTTTCTCGGACTGCTGATCGTGATTGCGCTGGTGACCTCAAAATTTTGGCGAACACTCGCTAACTCCGTTGTCGATCCAAAAAAAATTGCGCCGATCACAACGCTGGTTATTGCAATAACGCTTGCGATTTATGTGCAACTTGCGCTCGGGGCGACGATGCGGCACGAGCATCGCGACTTGGCGATTCTCGATTTTCCCACGGCAAATGGCGCATGGATTCCGGATACCAGCGCGACTGTGCTTGCAAGAATCAACGCCTGGCGCGATGCGCGTGGCTTATCTGACGTGACTGCGTTCCAAATCTGGCTGCAAATGGCGCACCGGTTTCTCGCGCTTCTTATCGCGATCGCGGTGGTTGCATTTTGTCTCCGTGTTGGGAGAGACGCGCAGGGCGTCACTGCGCTCAAGCGATTGTCGGTCTTCTGGGTTGCGTTGGTTGCGTGCCAGATTACGCTCGGGGCATGGACAATTTGGAGTAACAAGGCGGCCGACGTCGCCACTGCGCATGTCGCGGGTGGCGCGATCATGCTATCTTTTGGCGTGAGCATTAGCGCAATTTGCTGGCGAATCTTGCATCGACGGCTTGATAGGGCGCCATACCAGTCTGGCTCGGATCCGTCTGACGCGCCGCAACCCGTCGTCGCATGAAAAATGCTGTGATTCGCAATGCGACCGAGGTTGAAACTGCTGCGAGAAATGGCGAATCGGTGCGTGGCCGCGTGCTTGATTTCGCCGAGCTGTTCAAAGCGCGACTCACACTGCTTGTTCTGCTCACTACCGCGGCCGGTTTTTATCTCGGAGCTGAATCACCCATCAACTATGCGGCATTGTTTCACGTTGTGTTTGGAACGGCGGCCGCGGCGGCCGGCGCAGCCGCCCTCAACCAGTGGTTGGAACGCAAGCTCGACGCGCTCATGCGTCGAACGAGAACACGCCCCGTTCCGGCTGGCCGCATGCGCCCTGCCGAAGCGCTTACGCTCGGCGTCGCTCTTTCAGTTCTTGGCGTCAGCTATCTTGGGGCGACCTGTAATGCGCTTAGTGCGACGCTCGCCGCGCTTACAATTGTCATCTATATCTTCGGCTACACACCGCTGAAGCGCGCCAGCACCGCGAACACGGTAGTAGGTGCCATCCCGGGTGCGGTCCCGCCAATGATTGGTTGGGTGGCTGCGCGCGGAGCGATTGAAGCCGGCGCATGGAGCCTTTTCGCGATCCTGTTGTTGTGGCAATTGCCGCATTTCTTTGCGATTGCCTGGATGCACCGGGAAGATTATTCGCGCGCGGGCTTTCGCATGATTTCGAGCGATGACCGCAGCGGCGAACGCAGCGCCAGCCAAAGTGTGTTTTTCTGCATTTTGCTTCTGGTGATAGCGGGCCTGCCCGCATTTCTTGGAGTTGTCACGTTCGCTTACCTCGCAATCGAGCTTGTGCTTGGCGGTTTGTTTGTTGCCGTCGCGATGCGTTTTTTAAAGGCGCGCACCGTTAGGGCAGCTCGTTTGCTGTTTATCACATCGATTGTTTATCTTCCGCTGTTGCTGGCGGCTTTGGTCCTGACGAAGTCATGAACACGACCTCTGTGACCTTTGTGGGGGAAGCTGACAGCTTCCCCTACAGCCTACAGCCTCTCGTGTTAACACAATCATGAACACGACTTCTGCGACAATGAATCGGGCGCCATCGCGCCGTGCAACGGTGTGGAAAGCGACATTGATTCTCATCCCATTTGTTACGGCGGGAGTTTTGCTTTGGTTACGTCAGGTAGAGATTAACGCGCTCCAGCGACGAACCGTTTCCTCCTACGGCGCGGTGCCACATTTCCAGCTCATAAACCAGGAGGGACAACCATTCGACTCCGCGCGATTGGCTGGGAAGATTTGGATCGCTGACTTCATTTACACGACTTGTCCCGGGCCCTGTCCGATGATCAGCACACGGATGAGTGAATTGCAGGAGCCATTGGAAAAGACCGACGTGCATTTGGTCTCGTTTAGTGTCGACCCTGAGAAAGACAAGCCGGAGGTTCTGCGCGGGTACGCTGAGAAGTTGCGCGCCGACTCAAAACGCTGGGATTTTCTCACAGGACCCAAGTCCACGATTTACAAACTTTCGCATGATGATTTCAAACTTGCGGTGTCCGATGGCAGCGATGAAGCCGGAATTCCTGTGCATAGCACCCGGATGGTTTTGGTGGATCGACATGGCGAAATCCGCGGTTATTACGAAGCAACGGCAGCGGACGCGGTGACGAGATTGCTCGCCGACACGAGTCATCTGTTACGCGAGCAACCAAAATGATGTTGTAGCCGTGTCGTCTGCGGAATCGAAATCGTCGCAGCCGACACGGCTGCCTCTACAGAAGACGTGGAAAGTCTAGCCGACCGGATCCGGGCCGGCCGAAGGACCTTCATCGCAAACTGTTTGTAGATAATCTCGATATTCACCTTTCGGCAACCGATCGATAATCGCTGAGAGTTGTGCCTGGCTGATAAACCCCATGCGAAGGGCGACTTCCTCAAGACACGCGATTTTCAATCCCTGTCGATGCTCGATTGTGGCGATGTAATTCCCAGCTTCGAGCAAGCTCATCTGTGTGCCGGCGTCGAGCCAGGCCATGCCACGACTGAGCAATTTCACGTGTAACTGCTTGTCCTTGAGATAAAGCAAATTCAGGTCGGTGATCTCTAGCTCGCCGCGAGCCGATGGACGCAGCATTCGGCAAAGATCGACAACGCGTTCGTCGTAAACATAAAGCCCCGGTACCGCAAAATGACTTTTGGGTTGTTTTGGTTTTTCCTCGAGACTGATTGCCTTGCCCTCGCCGTCGAACTCGACGACGCCGTAGCGTTGCGGATCGCGCACTTGATATCCAAAAATGCATGCGCCACGCTCGATGGCGAGTGCGTCGCGATAGAAGTCGAGTTTCCCATAGAAAATGTTGTCGCCAAGAATGAGCGATGCACCCGAATTCCCAATAAATTTCGCGCCGATCAAAAAGGCTTGTGCGATCCCTTCCGGTTTCGGCTGCTCGGCGTACTCGATCCGAATGCCGAGTTGCGCCCCGTCTCCCAAATAGTCTTCCAGCATTGGCAGATCTTTTGGAGTCGAGACGATGAGCACCTGGCGTAGGCCGCCGAGCATTAAAGTCGCCAGCGGATAGCAGATCATCGGTTTGTCGTATATTGGGAGAAGCTGTTTGCAGACGATTTTCGTCAGCGGATAAAGGCGTCTTCCGGCGCCGCCGGCGAGAAGAATGGCCTTCTTCATTTTGAATCTTCGATTTTCGATTTTTGATCGCTACGACTCGAGCGCAAAAGCAACTTCGCCCATTCCTGCCAGAAACGTGCGCCCGTCGTCAAATCCATCCGAGTCTTTTGACTGATTACGGCAAGCGCCTTACGCGGAGCAGAATGGAATGTGGTCTTGTCGAAAAGAAACGAAGTATCGAGTTGTTCGAGCAATTTGCGATTGCTGAGACGACCGCCCACACATTCCGATAACGCGTTCTGGATCCACTCTCGAGACAATTCTGACCGCAGCTCAATTGTGGCGCTTACTGTCACGTTGAG
>QHNJ01000028.1 GCA_003218395.1 Verrucomicrobiota bacterium | reverse complement strand
CGCGACGGTAAAAGAGCAGGCATCGCAAATCCAGAAGGTGAGTGCCCAGCTTGAGGTGAGCAAATCTGCGCCGCAAACGATCGCGACTAATCCGTAAAGGTACTGGAAAACAAACTAACAGAAGCAAACGAAGGAAACGAAGATAACGCCTGCGGTCTGGACCCAGCCGAAATTACAATCTTCGTTTTCTTTGTTGCCTTCTGTAAAAGGATTCAGGAGCAGGCACGTCTGCAGATATTCGTATAATAGAGGGACCATGTGCCAAAGCGACGCGAGGACGCGTACGCACTCCAAAAGCTTGCGCGAAAGAGAAAAGACCTCTCGCGTGCGTCGTATTATGCGCCCTTCGGGTAGGCGAGCTTGAGCGGCGTGTGCTAAGCGCCGATGGTCTGGGCCGTGAGAGCTACGCTTGATTTCGACCGAATCACTCCGTATCTCTGCGTTTGGCACGGTTATGATCCTGCCGTTAAAGCGGACCTTTACTCGACTTGCCTCGTGACTTCGGAGGGCGCTTACCTTGTCGATCCAATTCCTTTGCAGAGCGAGTCGCTGGGTGAACTTATCGAGTCTAGCCATGTTGCGGGAATCATTGTGACGAGTGCGAATCATCATCGCGCTTCTACTCGGTTTGCCGAGCAGTTCTCGGCTCCGGTGTTTGCGTGTAAGGGCGCGTTTCCAGGTGCAACGCCGCGCCAGTTCAGGAGACTTGCTGGTGGTGACGAGATTTGTGACGGGCTGCGTGTGATTTGCATCGAGGGCGCGGCAGCCGGCGAAATTCTTCTGCATTACGCGCCCGACGGCGGAACGCTGATCGTTGGCGATGCGCTCATTAATTTTGAACCGTACGGCTTCACATTTCTGCCCGGAAAATACTGCTCGAACGAAAAAGAAATGCGGCGCTCGTTGCGGAAACTTCTGGGTTACAAGGCCGAGCGCATGCTTTTCGCGCACGGCACACCGATTTTGTCCGGCGCGAGCGAACGGTTGCGCGCTTTGTTAGGCCATCCGAAAACAGACTAACAGAAGGAAACGAAGACAACAAAGGGTTCACAACCCAAATTGAATCCTCGTTTTCTTCGCTGTCTTCTGTAAAACACTTCTGCGATGCATCCATTGTACGAAAGAGCGGACGGGCTTAGCAGGAAACTGATTGGAGCAGCGATCGGGGTCCATCGGCACAGGGGACCAGGGCTGATCGAATCAATTTACGAGCGGTGCCTGCTGCGGGAACTGGAATTACGTTCAATTCGAGGCACGACGCAGAAAATAGTTCGTGTCGAATACAAAGGTCTTGTTTTTGATGAGCCATTGCGCTTCGACCTCCTTGTAGATGACTGTTTGTTGGTCGAGTTAAAGGCTGTCGAACTTTTGCATCCTTCCAGCAAAGCACAGCTTTTTAGCTATATGAAGTTGTTGGATATTCCGGTCGGCTTGCTGATTAATTTCCATGAACCGCTTCTGAAGAACGGCATTTTTCGGATGATTCTCCCCGGAGCGAATCCAACAGAAGGGAGCGATAGCGAAGCTTCGCTGTAGTATTCGTATCCAGAAGGACTTCGTTTTCTTCGTTACCTTCTGTAAAGGCTCTCTGCAGATTATTTATGAGACGGCTTGGAGGCGGACTAATCGCCCGTTTTTTACGGTTGATTCGTTTTTCACACACAATCTTTGCGCTCCCATTCGCGCTCGGCGCGCTCATCGTGGCTGCGAATGGCCTTCCATCGTCACGCACATTTTTGTTGGTGCTGGCCTGCATGGTGTTCGCCCGCACGGCAGCGATGCTCTTTAATCGATTGGTTGATTGGTCGCTCGATCAGCGCAACCCACGCACCGCTTGGCGTCATTTGCTCGTTTCAAAAACTACGGCTGTCGTTTTGCTCGTTTTGAGTTCCGCCGCATTTGTTTTGGCGGCGGCCGCAATCAATGGATTGACTTTCCTGCTCGCGCCAGTTGCTCTGGTAGTGATTTTCTTCTACTCGGTCACGAAACGGTTCACCAGCGCGACGCACTTCTTTCTCGGCCTGGCGCTCGCCATTGCGCCGGTCGGCGCCTGGATCGCGCAGACGGGACGTGTCGATCTTGCGCCGCTGGTGCTTGCGGCCGGTGTGATTTGCTGGGTGGCAGGATTCGATCTGATTTACGCCACGCAGGATTACGATTTTGATCGGCGCGAACGCATTCGATCGCTGGTGGTAAAGCTTGGGATCACGCGCAGCCTTCGCCTTGCACAATTGTTGCACTTCGGAATGTTTGCTGCGCTCATCGCGTTCGGTTTCGCCGCGCAACTCGGGTTATCTTACTACCTTGGAATGCCTCTCGTGGCGGCCGCGCTTTTTTACGAACACAAAACCCAGAAGCTTGATCTGGCCGGAGTCAATCGGGCGTTTTTTCAAAGCAACGCGTTCGTGAGCGCTGTTTTTTTGGCCGCAGTTTGTGTGGATCGATTGATTTAATAGAACAGACTAACAGAAGGAAACGAAGGCCACGAAGAGGAACTGTATTCAATCCAAATCACCCTCTTTGTTTTCTTGGCTGCCTTCTGTAAAAGTTTTCCAGGATGGTTAAAGTGATTACATGGCGTTTAACAGTGCGACGCGTCTCTCATGCCGGCCGCCGTCGAAAGGGGTTTCGAGCCAGATCTGGACGATCTTCAGCGCTAAATCTTCGAGAATCATGCGTTCACCAATGGAAAGGACATTGGCGTCATTGTGTTCCCGCGAAAGGCGGGCCGACTCTTCATTCCAGCAAAGGGCGCAACGTACGCCGTGCACTTTGTTCGCCACCATTGCCTCGCCATTGCCCGATCCGCCAAACACAATACCTCGTTCGCATTCGCCACGCGCCACTGCTTCCGCCGCTGGGCGAATAAAAAGCGGGTAATCGACCGGTTCCTCGCTGAACGTGCCGAAGTCTTTCACCTCGTGCCCGAGCCCGCCGAGCAACTCTTTCACCTTTTCCTTGTACTGAAAACCGGCGTGGTCTGTGCCGAGGGAAATTTTCATGAGACACGAATTACACTAATTGCCACGAATTTCATAACGCTTGAGTCAATCCGTTTTAGTCAGTTCGTGTGGGTTCGTGAAATTCGTGTCTCAATAGGAAAGCGCTGCTATCCGCCGTGCAGTTTCGCCAGCTCGCGCCAGATCTCCCGTTCACGTTCGGTTAGCTTCTTTGGCACGTTGATCTGAACATCGACATAAAGATTGCCGCGTTTGCCTGACGTGCTGGGAAGTCCGCGTTCCCGTAGCCGAAATCGCTGCCCGCCCTGCGTGCCGGGCGGGATTTTCAGCCGCACCTTTCCTTCCAGTGTCGGCACGAGCAATTCGCTGCCGAGCACTGCGCGCCACGGTTCGATCTTGACCTCATGAATCAGATCGCTGCCCTCGACCGAGAAATCGGGATGCTTGGCCAACCGCACGCGCAAAAATAGATCGCCGCTTTTTCCTCCGCGCACGCCCGCTTCACCCTGACCAGCCAGGCGGATGCGTTGCCCCTCATGAACGCCACGCGGAATCTTGACCTGATAGTTTTCCACCTTGTTCGAACCAGCGCGGCGCAGCGATACGGTTCTCGTCGAACCGTGGAGAGCTTCTTCCAGAGTGACCATGATATCGGCTTCGACGTCGGCCCCACGTTCGGCAGTCGCCTGACGTCCGCCGAATCCACCGAAAGCAGATCGGCCGCGACCGCCGCCGAAGAACGCTTCGAAGAAGTCGCTGAATCCAGTTCCGCCAAATTCGAACTGGACCCCGCCGTCACCGCCCCACTGGTAAAATCCGCCTTCGGGTGGCTGTGCCCCCCATCCCCGAGGCGGCTGAAATCCGCCCGGCCTGTTCCAATCCGCGCCAAGTTGATCGTACTTCTTTCGCTTTTCCGAGTCGCTCAACACCTCGTAGGCTTCGTTGATCTCTTTAAATTTCTCTTCCGCGGCCTTTTTGTCCTTGGCGACATCGGGATGATGTTTCCGCGCCAGCTTGCGAAATGCGGTGCGAATTTCGTCCTCGGTGGCCGTTTTCGGGACACCGAGTGTTTCGTAATAGTCTCTAAACTGAACTGGCATCGGCTCTCAAACCTTGTGCCTCTGTTCAATTCGCGCAACTTTCTCCCACGGTATGCGCGAACTTGGGAAGTTTGCAGTCGTCATCGGTATCGTCATCACGCTCGTGGGTCTGGTGATGTGGAGCGGATTTGCTCCGAGATGGCTGGGCCGTTTGCCGGGTGATATTCGGATCGAGCGCGGCAACTCTGCGTTTTATTTTCCGATCGTCACCTGCATCGTCCTAAGCATCGTGCTGAGTCTCTTATTGTCGATCTTTCGACGTTGACCATTTTTTGAAACGGTCGCCGTGGCACGAAAACAAATCCGTCTCGACCACCATGTCGCTCATCTCTTGCAGTGCCGGCGCTGCCCGCGCATGCAATCGACGCCGGTTTCGGGCGGCGCGGTCCTTAGCGATGTGATGTTGATTGGCCAGGCACCCGGCCCGCGTGAGCCGGTTTTGCAACGACCTTTCGCGCACACCGCCGGTAAAACGATGTTTCGTTGGTTCGAGCAATTCTGTGGACTGAACGAAGCTGCCGTAAGATCGACAATTTATTTTGCCGCTGTCTGTCGATGTTTTCCGGGCAAGAATTCCAGCGGCAGCGACCGAGTGCCGGCTCCGGACGAAATTCGCAATTGCTCCTCGTGGATGGACGACGAGATCAAAATCTTGCGGCCGCGTCTCATCATTCCCGTCGGGCGACTGGCTATCATGCAATTCATCGACCGCGCAAAATTGGAGAAAGTAATTGGCCGTAAATTTCGGGTGAAACGCGCGGGGCACAGCTTCGATCTGATTCCGCTGCCACATCCATCCGGTGCATCACCTTGGCACAAGATTTCACCAGGGAAAGAATTGCTCGAAAAAGCTCTGCGCAAAATCGCGCGTCATCCGGCGACCGTGAACTCAAAATTAATCTGGAGGCCAAGAATCCAGGAATTGTGATGCAGGATTAATTGACTCCGTTCTTGGCTTCCTGTTTTCCAGATTCATCTTCTTTGTGAATGTCTTCCACGCAAATACCAACTCGCGCTGATATTCCGGAACCCGACAAATGGGACCTGACGCATTTGTTCGTGGACGTGGGCAAGTGGCAGGAGGATTTTGCCTGGCTTCAGCGGACGTATCCCAAACTCCAGGATTGGAAGGGCAGAGTGGGGGAATCGGCGAAAGCGTTGGCGGGTGCGCTTGAGTTTGAGAAGTCGCTCGAACTTAAGATCGAACGCGTTTATCACTACGCCTCGTTGCAACTGGCGGAGAACAGCGCGAACAACGAATACCTCGCACGGATCGGACAGGTTCAGAATCTGCTCACTAAAATCGGTGAAGCGGGCGCGTTCGTTGTCCCCGAAATTCAGGCGATCGACGATGAAACTTTCGCAAAATTTATTGTCGATCCAGTGCTGGCCGAGTGGCGAATCAAGTTGCACAAAATTCGGCGGATGAAGCCGCATGTGCTTTCCGAGCCCGAGGAGCGCCTTCTTGCGCTGGGCAATGTCGCGCTTAGCGGTTACGACGACACCTTTTCGCAGTTGACAGATGTGGACATGAAGTTCGGTCTGTTGACCGACGAGACTGGTCGCGAGAGACCGCTCACTCAAAGTTCGTTCAGTTCGTTTTTGGTGAAGCGGGATCATGAGCTGCGCAAACGCGCGTTCCATCAGTTCTACGCGGAATTTCAGGATCATCAGTACACGCTGGCCGCGTCGCTCGCTTATTCGGTAAAAGCAGACGTCTTTCGCGCTCGGGCGCGGCGTTATTCGTCGGCGCTAGAGGCGGGGCTGTTCCCAGACGACGTACCGGTCACGGTTTACGATGGATTGATCGAATCAGTCCGCGCGAATTTGAAGCCACTTTTTCGCTACCTCGAATTGCGCCGGCGCGCGCTCGGGTTACGCGAGTTGCATCATTACGATACGTACGTGCCGCTCGTTCCAGAAATTGAAACGCGGACCAGTTTCGATCAGGCCGTCGAGATGGTTCTCGCCGCGCTCGCTCCGCTGGGGAAAGAGTATGTCGATGCTTTGGCTGAAGGTCTGCGGGGACGCTGGTGTGATCGTTATGAGACCAAAGGCAAACGCAGCGGCGCGTTTTCATCCGGAAGTTACGGCGCGCCGCCATATATCTTGATGAACTACAAAGAGGATGTCTTCGCTGATGTCTATACGCTCGCGCACGAAGCAGGTCACTCCATGCACAGTTGGTTTTCGCAAAATTCGCAGCTGTTTCAGGATTATGAGTATCCGATTTTTCTGGCTGAAGTGGCCTCCACATTCAATGAAGAGCTGCTCACCCATCATCTACTCCAAACAACGAGCGAGCCGAAGATGCGGGCCTACATCATCAATCGGCAAATTGACGATCTGCGCGGCACGCTGTTCCGGCAGACGATGTTTGCTGAATTTGAAAAGATTATTCACGCCATCGAGGAGAGCGGTGATGCGCTTACACTCGCCGTTTTCAAATCGGAATATCACAAACTCCTCGAGACCTGTTTTGCTGAAAACTTTGTCCTTGATCCGGAGCTCGATCTGGAATGCCTGCGTATTCCGCATTTTTATCACGCGTTTTACGTTTATAAATACGCGACCGGCATATCTGCGGCTGTCGCCCTGTCGGAGCAGGTTCTCTCCGGCAAAGCGGATAGCGTAAATGCATACTTGGATTTCCTGCGCTCCGGCGGCTCGAAATTCCCGCTGGAAACATTGCAAGCCGCGGGTGTGGACATGACGACACCCGCGCCGATCGAGAGCACGCTTCGGTTATTTGAACGGCGTCTCGACGATCTCGAATCGCTCTTGCTGTAGGGCGCCTGTGTCAGAGGCTGTGGCGTTTCACAAAAAGGCCCTAAAATTTGCGTCAGGCCAAAGATCGAAGGATCGCGGGCGGCGCGGGTATTCTGGACGCCGCAGCGCGGCGTCCCTACCATTCGGACGATGCATCTGGGTCCGAACGAACTTCTTCAACGATTGAAACCGCTGTTCCTCGAGAACTTCGAGAAGTTCCCTGAGTTGGGCGCCGCTGTTTCGATCTGGCAAGATGGGAAACCGATTGTCGATCTTTACGGTGGATTTCAGGACGCACGCCGCCAAAAACCGTGGAGCAAGGACGCGCTCGTTCTCATCTGGTCTGCGACAAAAGGAATTGGCAGCGCGTGTGCCCTGCACGCCCTGCAGGAACATAAGATCGACATTGATCGACGGGTCGCCGAGTTTTGGCCAGAGTTTGCGCAGGCCGGCAAAGAAAAAATCACGGTTGCGCAGTTGCTTTCGCATCAAGCCGGCCTTTGCGCCTTGGATCGACGCGTAGAGTTTCTGGATCACGTCGCAGTAATTCGAGCGCTCGAAGCGCAACATCCATTGTGGCCGCCCGGAACTGCTCATGGCTATCATGCCCGCACGTTTGGCTTTCTTCTCGACGAACTCGTGCGTCGAATAGCGGGAAAGACCTTATCGGATTATTGGCAGGAGATTTTTGCCCAGCCGCTTAATCTCGATCTTTGGATCGGTTTGCCCGAAAAGGAGAATCCGCGCGTGGCCACGATTTACGCTGCGAAAAGCGGCAAACCGCCGGAACCAAAGCAATTCTACCTCGATCTTGTCACACCGGGCACGTTGGCGCGGAAAACGTTCACGTCACCGTACGGATTGCAGGCGATCAGCGCGATGAACACTCCTGCAATACGCGCGAAGTCGATTATTTCTTTCGGTGGGATCGGGAGCGCCGCGGCGTTGGCAAAATTCTACTCCATGCTCGCTAACGGCGGAAAACTCGAAGGCCAGACCTTTTTTTCAGAAGGAACAATCGCATGGATGACAACAGCGCTGGCCGATGGCATTGACCGCGTCTTTCAAATACCGACAGCGTTTTCCGCCGGATTCATGAAAGATGCACGGAACACAATGCCTAGAATCTTCGGCCCTTCGCCGACTGCCTTCGGACATCCCGGAGCGGGCGGCAGCCACGCCTTTGCCGATCCCGCAAACGGGATTGCGTTCGCTTACGTGATGAATCAAATGGAGCAATCGCTTCTGCCTAATAAAAAATCGCTGCGGCTCGTGGACGCGATTTATGGGTAGGGACGATTGACCTCAATCGCCCGCGGAGATCGTCGGCTCGACAGAGTCTCGCCCCACCGGCTATTCACCGATGATCGTAATGGAAATCTTCCGCCGATGCGGTGCGCGCCGATGCTCAAACAGAAAAATACCCTGCCAGGTTCCCAGCTGCAATTTTCCGTCGACAATCGGCACTGTCTCGCTCGTTCGCGTCAAGACCATGCGAATGTGCGACGGCATGTCATCGCTTCCTTCCGAACCGTGCGTGAAGTAATCTGCATCTTCTGGCACCAAACGATTGAAGAATTCCTCCACGTCATGTTGCGCGGTGGGATCTGCATTCTCCATGATAATCACGCTGCAACTCGTGTGCCGAACAAAAACGGTGATCGTCCCATTGTGCAGACCGCTCTTATCGGTCTTCGCCTGGATGTCGTCGGTGATTTCGTACAACCCCTTACCGTTGGTACGCACTTCGAGTACTTCGTGGTGAATACGCATGCGATTCAGAATAACACTGGCAGAAATAATAGTCGCACGTTGATCTTTGCCGAAGCTGATGGCCTGATAACTTACTTGTCGATGCAAGGCAAACTTGAGCGCGTGCTGTTTGATGAGCCGGCAATTAACCGGCGTCTGGATGAGCTCGCTGGGCAAATTTCAAATGACTATCGTCACCGGGAATTGACCGTGATCGCGGTCTTAAACGGGAGCCTGATATTCATGGCGGACTTGCTGCGTCGGATTCAACTGCCGTTGAAGCTGGATTGCCTGAGCGTGGTGAGTTATCACGGGAAAGCGCAAACGAGCGGCGAGGTGATTTTCAAGCAGGTCACGCTGCCCGATGTGGTCGATCGGCATATTTTGATTATCGACGACATCCTGGACACCGGTCGGACGCTCGCAGCTATTCGGGAGAAATTGGAAACAGCCAAACCGCGAAGCATTCGAGTTTGCGTGCTGCTTAGTAAAAAAAAGCAACGCGCGCGGGATGTTGTTGCAGATTATGTCGGGTTTGAAATCGAGGACGAATTTGTTGTCGGTTACGGGCTCGATTTCATGGCACGTTATCGCAATCTTCCGTACATTGGCGTGCTGCGGAAAGAATTGATTGCGCAACCAGGCTGATTGCGATGAACGTGCGCGTCCAGTTTTATGCGCAGTTGCGTGACTTGGCCGGCGCGTCCGAATTAAATTTTGATCTTCCGGACAAAGCTACCATTGGCGATCTGCTGGCAAGAATTTATGAAGAAATCCCGGCATTGCGTTCCCGAGACAAAAGCCTTCTCATCGGTGCGGGCGTGGAGTTTGTTGATCGCAATCACGAGCTGAAACCGGGTGATGAGATTTCAATCATGCCGCCAGTGCAAGGCGGGTGATGAAGCCTAAATCATAGAGCAAGATCGAGAGATTTGATTCGCTCGCTTCCCGTTCGCTCAGCCTTTGGCCTCCCCGTCCATGTCGCGGCTCTCCCAGTCGCTCCATTCTCGACTTCGCTCGAAATGACAAAGTGCCGCCGGTGAAGGTGGAATGAGTCCAGGAGGCAGGAGTCAGAAGTCAGAAGTAGGACGGACCTTCGTTTGCTTTGTTTCCTTCTGTAAAGATCCCCCGTTTATTCGTGTCTATTCGTGGTTTCAATTAGTCGCGAAGGTTTTTAAAGCCTATCGCGACGCCGAAGTCGCGGCTGCGCACGAACTGAATCACAGCCTGCAAGTCATCTTTCTTTTTCCCCGTGACGCGAATTTGTCGATCTTGCAACTGGCTTTGCACCTTGAAACCTTGCGATTTAATCGCCTGAATGATCTCCTTCGCTTTATTTCCTTCGAGGCCCTGTCGAATTTTTAATTCCTGCCGGGCGTGACCGACGGATGAGATCGCGGGCTCTTCGTGCTCGATATTTCGTAAGTCGACCCCGCGCTTCGAAAGCTTGCCGATCACAATTTCGCGCAATCCCCGGAGGCGCGCCGCGTCATCAGCACTAAGGATGATTTTGTCTTTCTCGGCGAGAATCTCAGCCGTTATACCCTTGAAATCGAAGCGGGTGGCAAGCTCTTTGCGCGCCTGATTGAGCGCGTTATCGATTTCCTGCTTATCGATTTCCGAAACGATGTCGAACGACGGCATGTAGGATTTTAGGGTTTGGATTTTCGATTTTGGATTTGCGGGATTCCCGCCGGCAATCCGCAAAGATCATACAGCACATTGCAAACTTCTCACGGATTTGCCTCTACCACCTTGATGTTGCCTTCCGTAGCGTGGATTTGAATTGAAGCCTCGCCTCCGTCGTTGACTAACATATCCACCTTAGACATCTCTCTGGCAGGGCCCTCTCCTTGTTCGGCAAAACCATTCGCAATGTTTCCGTTTACCGTTTCAGCAATCAGGTGGAAGGCAGCGTCACTTGGAAGAAAGGCCCACGCAGTTCCGCGTGCGATGTTTGCCCGTATGGAGAATCTGCCCTGCTTCCACCATTCGTAGGTCAACGTGAGCGCGCCGCGGCCTAGCGAACAGGCCACATCACTGATGCAGTTGCGCTCCGACAGCTGGCCGCTCCCGACCCGGGCGTGTACGGTTTTGCCATGCATTCCGTCCACCAGAACTTCGCCGTTGTCTAATTCCAACCGCGATATGCTGGCGGTTTGCGGGACGACGATCGTGTAATCGACGGTGCCGGAGCGATCAAACAAGCCCCATGCCTGTTTTTTGGGAAAGATTGTTTCGATGGAGACGGAGTCTGGTTGCACAGAAACATTGACCACGATCTGCTTCAGCCGCTCGGGCGTGTAGGCCCTTTTGATCGCCTCCACCCGCATTTCGGTCGCAGCTGACCCGTAAACGCGAACCGCGCCATCCCCATTCTTGATTGTTACCTTCGCCGTCGGTTCGATCGTATAGGACTGCTCGAAAATCTCCTCCAACGCGCGGTCCGTGGCCGAGCCACAGCTGACAAGGGAGAGCAGCAATACGGCAAGTATGAGGCGAAAACTCTGCGGACTAATAATTGCTGATCGCACGCACAAATTCCATCAGCGCGTGTGCGTTGCTGATCAAGGGAAGAAATCCCGTAAGGACAAGAACTGCCCAAAGTGCGGCTTCTCCCAAAAAATCCTGGCGCGCTTCGTTTTTGAGATAGTCGCCCGTAATATTCCAAAATGATCGCGCGGCCGGATGCACAAATTTCGCGCTCGAATGTTCGAATGAGACAGAATGGTAGTTATAATCCGTGATCGGCGCTCGGCTGCGTTTGCCCACAGCGAGATCGAATGAATCGCGGCGGCTCTCGTTACAGGTTGTCAATGGTGTTGGTTTCATAGTTTCTAGTAGTTTGCTGTTTCCTATGAGATGCGCCGCGCAGCGGAAGTGGATTCAAAATTTGTCGGGCGGATGAGAAATGTTCGCCCCAGCTGCCGGCCAGCTAAAAAAGTGAGCGCAGCTGGGGTCTTGGGAGGCATCCCTCAAGACGTTTCAACGCCGCTGAGGATTCCGCCAAGATGGCCTGTCAGCGTGATCACTAATAGTGCGATCACCGTTACCGTCCAATAGCCGATGCGCGGTGAGATTCCTTTGGTATGGAGGCGCGTGCGCATCCAGCTGAGAAAAAAGATGAGCAAAGCGGAAGTCAGCGCGCAAATCATATGCAGCCGTAAGTTGCCTTTTACCGTCGCGCCTTCGAGCTGCCATTGCCACGCTCCAAGGCCAGTCGCAATTGCCAACGGGACCGTTATTGCGGCGCCCAATAGATTGTAATAGGCGACCGCCGCAAGGGTTGGCTGCTTGCGCCAGACCGCCAGTAAATCGAAAACAACGCTCGCGATAAACAGGCCGATCGGAAAATGAATAATGACCGGATGCTGCGCGTGTCCGGCGAGGAGCGCAGCCTTGAGATCGAACGGATTTACCGAAGTGGCGAGAAATGGGTTCATGATTCTTTCGACTCTCCGTCGCGGTCGCGAGCGGTGTCTCATTCTTTCCAATCAAGACGCTTTAGCTCTTTAGGCATCCATTGCACCTCATGACTTCACGACCACGATCGTCCCAGTCATCTTCGGGTGAACTGAGCAAAAATAGGTGTAGGTACCGGGAGCGCCCGCTGTGATCGTGAACTCTTGATCCGTGTCGAGCGCGGTCGATTTCTTAAACTGCTTCTCAACACTCACGACGGTGTGAGGTTCTTCGTCCCGATTGATCCACGTAATCTTCTCTCCAGATTTCACGGTTAAGTTCTGGGGATTAAAGGCGAAGTCTTTGATCTCTATTCTATTTTGGTTGTTGTCGGTGGTATCGGCTTCCTTCATCTCGCCAGCGAGTGCGAAGATCGATAGATTGAGAAAACTGATGGCGCATAATAGTGCCATTTTCTTATTTCTTGGAGTCAGTGTAGTCATAGTTATGCTTAGTTAGGTTAGCTGAGGTTGGAATCGACGACGGCGAGGGCAGTTTTGCCTTGCTTATACTGGACGCTGGTTAGGCCGAGCATGCTGCGCAGCTTTTCAGCCGGCACTTTCATAGGACCGGGCGACGGCGCGGTTCCAGGAGCTGGCTGCGGGAAGGCAGTAGACATCGCGGTGTGGAAAGTCACGTTGCCTTCGACTTTCTGGAGCACCTGATGGATGTGACCGTTTAGCACTGTCACCGAGCCGAAGCGTTTGAGATATCCAAGAGCGCATTCGCTATCGCTTGTTCCCCAGCCCCATTGCGGATTGACCGCCCAGAGCGGGATATGCGCGAACACTACAATCGGCGTGTCCGCGCCAAGACCTTTCACATCGCCTTCGAGCCATTCGAGCTGCTCATCTCCGAGTTGCCCCAGACCACCGGCCTGAAGGTCTAGCACGTTGACCAGTCCAATGAAATGGACGCCGTTTTTGTTGAAGCTGTACCAGCCAGAGCCTTTGCCTTCGACGCTCTTCAAATACCGTTCACGGTAAAGCTTTCCGCCATCGGTAAGCACATCGTGCTCCCCGGGAACATAGAAAACGTCCTTGGTTCGGCAGCTCTTGAGCACTTCATCGAAGGTGTCGAACTCTTCGGGCTTCGACAGCTGTGTAATGTCTCCCGTGTGAATGAGGAAAGACGGCGGCGTCGGCATTGCGTTGATGCGATCGAGAGCAATTCTGAAGGTGGCCGTAACATCTTTATTCGCTTCCTTACTGAAGCCGATATGGCTATCGCTAATCTGTAAAAAGCTAAGATCTGTAGCTGGCAATGGCGCCCTAGCCTTCGCAATTTGAGCAAGGGTTCTCGATACTAACACGCCGCCGCTGATGGTCCAGAGCAGGCCGGTACCGGCCCAGGCCATGCATTGTAGAAAGCCGCGTCGGTCAATACCGTCATGCTCCTGATCGTGAGAAATGTAATCGAACATAATATTTTGGTTTCCTAAAGGTTTAGTTTGCTTTCGTAAATTGCTTTTCACCTGTCCTTACTGATTTCGCGCGACTTTATTCCGAAAATCTTTGCCAGTGAAGTTGTGACCTTGAATTTCTTGCTCTGCCGGGAGTGAAGTGTCGCCGCCTCCAATAGCTAATTTAGGTTCGGTGTCCTTGGAACGAGCCGACTCCTTAGCCTCAGGCTCCTTACCGCGAACAGGATTGAGAAGGGCCGGAGCAACGAACAGAGCGAACGCTAGCGTGCCCATATTCAGGTGCCTCAGAAATGCAGAGAGCATAGACAAGCTTCTGACAATGCTCTTATTATAGGAACGAGGAGGAGTTGGCATAACGGAAGTCTTTCGTTTTTTGGATTTCAATAACTGCTTTCAGTTATTCATACCGTTTCGGTGCGATACATATTCCCGTCGCGCCAAGGATGCGCTTATTGCAGAAAGCAGAGCCTCGGCGAGACAGCGCCGGATGTCGGTAGTGAACCAAGTCGGAACCGTGGGTGATCAAAGAAAACTAATTCGCGCTTGCATCCGAAGCGCAGAGCTCTCAGCTTTTCCGAACCTACCGCTTTGTGCTGGGACTTAAGCTCTGACCGCCGTCAATGATGCGGCACTTGTCCTTCAAAAAGCTGCTTGAAGGTCTGCAAATCGCTATCGCTAACGTCGGAAACGGCCCAGTAATTGAAGTCGGAGTCAGTCCAGTGGACTAGATGGTAACCTTGGCGCGTCATAGTCTCTTTCGTTTCGGTCGCCCCAGGCCTTGCTGGCCAAACGAACAGATTAATGAAATGCTTGCGCCTTTGGTAAATCAGAGCTGCTACGGGGTGGTTATCGAGATAATCAAGGCGCCCACCAATCAAAGGAAAGCCTTCGCCAGAAAGGTCCACCACGGGAGCCGCAAAATCGAGCTTAGCATCAAGCCACGGTTTGACAGTGTGTTGATCGGAGGATGGTACGTCTGTGAGATGATTAGCCATAAGCGAACGCACATGACTGGCGATAAGCTGCGTCGCGAGGAACTGGTCGGAACCAGGTTGCTGTAATCGAGGCAACAAATTTGAAACGATAATTGCGGCCAATATGATAGCTGCGGCCAGAGCTAGCCAGTTCCATGGCATCTCAGAAACAACGAAACGCCGTTCTGCCCGCGGCCGCGTCACCAATAGCTGATTTTCCGTCGCAGCATTGCGCATGTCCTTCGCGCCCAGCGCGTCCCGTAAAGAAGAGTGAACCCGCTGACGCAGTTCGGCCGGAGCCTTATAATACGGGGCGCCCCGGCTAATCGCGTGAGTCAGCGCCACGTGCGCGTCGTATCCTTGCTCACACGTACGGCAGTCCCGCAAGTGCTGTTCGATTTGCTGGCTGGTGATTGGATCCAGTTCGCCATCCAAATAACCATCCAACAATTTTGTAGCTTCTTCGCAGTTCATCTATTTCTCCTTACCGATCCGAGCCGCCAAATATTCCTTAAGTTTGGCGCGGGCGCGGGCCAGCCGCGACATGACTGTCCCGGTCGGAATTTTCACGATGTCGGCTATTTCCTTGTAAGAGAGACCTTCCTGGTGTCGCAGAGTCAGTATCTCCCGGAATTCCGTCGGCAATTTATCCATTACTCCTCTAATTAGTTCCGCGTCTTCAGCATGCTCCAGAATCGTTGCCGGGCTGGCCGAGTCGTGGCCGATTGCATGGATCTCTTCGTCGAAAGTTGTGGTGAGATCGACTGCACGGTTCTTTTTTAGCAGGGTGTAGGAAGTATTTCGGACGATCGTGAGCAGCCAGGCCCGGCCGTTGGAGCCATGGAATCCACCAAAAGACTTAAAGGCA
>QHNJ01000027.1 GCA_003218395.1 Verrucomicrobiota bacterium | reverse complement strand
GATTTTACTTGCTCAGTTGCGCGGGCGCATTTCGGGCGCGCAGTCTGCAGATGTTTTCGATTCTTTTTTCGAAAGAAGATATCGCAAAGACAAGCTCGCCGCAGCGAGTCCGTCCTGCAGCGGACGCGGACGAGAAAGAAACAAAACTCGCCGCCGCATTTCGCGCTACGCTCAAATAGATTTTGTCTTCGCGAGTTCGCAGCGGAAGAGCCAAATGCCCTGCTCAGCTTAGCCGCCGTGGTGGGCGAATGGAGCCGCAGGGATGCGAGCGACATAGATGGGTAAGCCGAGAGGCCGAAACAAGTGGGAGCGAGTGAGTCAAAACTTTGGGAGTTTGGACGCGACCGCCGTCTTACCCCTGGCACCGCCATCTGCCAATGAGAAACGCGAATCGGAAGAATGCTGCCCGCGCATTGGGGTCGGCCTTACCAAGCTCCTGCTCTACCTAGTCCATGGGATGATTCTCCTCCGGTGCGGCGGCGGCTGGTCGCGTTGGTCCGACCAGCATGCTAGTTGGATGATCCTTGTCTTTGCTCATGATGTTCTCCAACTTGTCTCGAAGCCATCTCCCTTGCTCTCCCCAATCTGCGGGCGAGTTCGGATTTGTTTTCCTTCCAGTGATACTCCGGGTCCATGGCGACTTGTGTCCAAACGAGATGTCCCGAGTAACGCCAGTTATCGAGCAGGATACCTTGTTCGAACGGTTGGCCTCTGGCCGTAACTACGATGACGTTATGCTCGGCACCGGTGTTGACAAAAGACTCAGCCCAGTGAAGCTCGAGCGTTTGCAGCTTCAGCGCATCCAATCGAATGAGAAGCTCCGTTGCCCACTGAAAACAGAGTCCCCCTTTTCTCGCTCCCATATTGACGAGCAAATTCTGAACGCCGGGTAGCCACACCACACGCCACTGACGCCGGAGTTCTACTCCGGTCATGTATGCAGTGTAGATGACTCGCCGAGCGTCGTCCGGGCTGACGCTGGGTGAGAGTGCCGCGATTCGCGTTCTCAAGACAGCATCATCAGCCGAACTGGCGACGAACAATTCTCCGCGTCGGCGTCCGCTCTCCCAGGGTGGAGAAGCCGCAAGTACCAGCACCGGCACCACCGCGAACATGCTAACCGCCAAAAAGAGAGAACGATGGAAAAACATTTTGAGACCTATACTTAATGTCCTAAGTGGCGCGCAATCGATTTATTAGACTTCTTCAACTGCCAATCAAGGAATTGGGAATGACGAGATGCACGGGTCCGAGCCGGACTGGCATTACCCGCGAGGCAAGCGGAGAGCGACTCGGAAGAGCTGCGAATGAATCCAAATCTGGCGGGTTTTTCCTTCTTACTTGTTAATTTTGCTTTTCCTACGCTGACTTACGATCGCAACCAGTCGGACTGAAATCCGCAAGCCGGGTGCAAAATGTCAAATGCGACCCCATCTTCTTCCACGAACGCTGATCTAATGGCCAGCGGTCGAAGCGGGCAGTCGGAGTTGTGCCCACATAAAGTTCAGAAGGTACACGTAACCGATTATGACCAAGAAAACCTTGAACCAGAAAAGTACTAACGTGAGCCAATTCCACTTCGGCGATACCCGCACATCTGTTTTATTATCATGATGCCTGCGCCAGTGATATCGATTCAGAAGACCCCAGACGGCGCTCTTGTATGAATACTGCAACAAGTCGCATGAAAGACTGCCAACGAAGAACACAAGTGGTCGAAGGAGTTCACTAGAGTACTTAACCCCTCCAGAGTGATCGCCCGTCCTTAGGATCCAAACGACTGCAATTCCTGCCAGACTCAGTTGGCGAACGAGTTCGCTGACCTTATCCGTCGCCTCGTAGTACGTGTCCCGAAGCTCAGCTATCTTCACGGTCGATATTTTGGTCCGGTCGTGTTCGTATCGGTCCGGGCCCGTTTCTTTTTCGCCCAACGAGCCTTCATTAGCTCAGAGAGCCTTCTTCGCCCTGCGGGACCGGGGCCCCCTGCTGATTTCTTCTTAGCGCCTTTCGTCCTTTCCGCCCATCGAGCTTTCATTAACTGAGAAAGCCGTCTTCGGCCAGCAGGCGTGAGCCCGCCTTTCTGTCTGGCACGAGCTGGTTTCGTTGTCGTCCTTCGTCTTGCCCAGCGAGCTCTAGCAGCCGCGGCAAGCTTGGCTCGGGTCGCGGGCGAAAAGTATCGCCCTGCCTGTGGGGGGCCTGTGGGTCTCGGTGCTGAGCTGGTCAGGATTAAGGAAAGACGTTTCTCCAAACTATCGATTTGTCGGCGTATTGAAATCGCTTCTTGTAAAGCCTCAACAGATATATCCATGACAAATTCGGTTTAGCTGTGAGTGGGATGAGATGCGAGTAAAAACTCGCGAGTTCTCAGCAGAAAATGTCAAATGGCCTGCTAGCGAAAGCTTTCGGAGTTGAGACACGGGAATTGCGCGGCTACTTTCTCCCTGCTGGTGAAGAGTTGAAAATTCTTGGAGGTTTTTCGCCATTAGCTACAACCGGCAGCAGCGTTTCGAGGGTGAGTGTGTCATCAATTAACCGAGAAAAACATTCAGATGCGAGCCGATCGCCGATACTGCGCCAATTCCTCTGGGGTAAGGTCCTCCGGTGCAACTAAACGATAGTGTTTCTCGTCGCGAATGGTCACTTGCCCATCTGTAACTTCGAACTCAAACAATGCGATCACGTCATCGCGCATGAATTGGGCGGCGATTGGCCGGCATATGAGTGTTGGGAATTTCTCGGCACACACGGCGATATCCTGTTCGATTTGCACTACTCCCAATCGATCTTTGCCACCCTTTGCCTGAACCGGCAGCACGTACTGAACCCCGTGCCGATCTACTCCCACATAAAGTTCATCCGTCTCAACTCCGCCCATTCCCGCCACGGACGTTCGCAAATGACTTTGGAGTGAATAGCAAGTGATCGCCGTGAATAGATCGATCAAACGGTTGTAACGGAGTTTCGCGAGAAGCGCTTGTTCGTCAGTCAGTGCGTACATCGCAATTACGCCGGGCGTTGCGTCTGGCACCTTAATGATGCTCCGATGTGGATCGGGAGCGACTGACCATTGCCTCCCAAGCACTAACCGATAACGACTTGCACCGGCCTTTCAGAGTATCCACTCAAGACCCTTCGGTGCAGTCTTCTTGATTGAAAAATTCAGACGCCAGTTGGATAAATATATTGATCTTGCAATTGGAAACGTTCGCCTTCGAGCAAACCGGAAACGCGGAGAGCTTTCCCGCCTTTCAACGATTCGATACGGCTTACAGCATCATCGACCATCTCAAAGCTCAAAAACTCACACTGACCAGCGAGCGCGTGAAATGATGGCCGGATGAACTGATTAAAAACTTTCTCGCGACGGCCAGCCGCAGCGACGACGAAGAGGCGAATTTGATTGTTGGGTTGCGCCAAAACCAAGTCATTCAATCGCAGAAGCCCGCTATAGATCGAAGTCGTCGATTCAACTTCGAACGCGCGGTGAATCACATTTCTGATTAACCAAAGGACGTCGATGTTCTGAACAATTCGGCGCGTATTTTCATCGAATCCAAAGTTTGGAAGTCGCTCGAGTGTCGAAGAGGAAAACGACTCGCCTTTATAACTCAAGTTCCGGTCATTCGGAGGAACCCAAACCGAACAACCCTCTGCGCGTCCTAGCCGAATCAGTCCACTCTGAATCTTCAAGTGAGCTCGGTCAGCACTCGGAAGTGGCTCTGCTTCGGCTGACCGTTCCTTCTGTGGCTCGGCAGCCGGAAACGCGTTTAAGAATTCCGTGACGTTTACCTTGGGATGCCCGGTTGTCTGCAAGATGTATGTGTCGCCTTCTACAAAAACATCGAGTTTGCGGGTGATCACATTACGCATCGCTTGGAGCACGAGCGAGCGAGGGAGCATCAGTATCTTATCTGCAGCACCACATATCAATACGACGAACGCGCCTAAGCACGTCGGCGGGTACTCAAATCGCGCATCCGCTACTTCTTGCGCCAAACCAAAGAAGTATTTTTCCCCGCGAAGCCGTTTCGAATAATTGATCGAGCATGTGAGCGCATCGCCAAATTGATACAACCGGCTTCTGCCAAACGCTGTTGGCTTTCCGTACCGCTTTCGCAATGCGCGGATCGTCTCGTCTACGAAAATCGGAGCATTTCCGCGCACGGCTATTGAGTCGCTATTATCTCTGTGCCGCAGTCGACGCACTGATAGAACGCGGCTTCGGCAATTAGCTGGTGGAGATGATTCCGTCTGCCGTCGACAAGATTTTCAACGTGCTCCATGACTTCGTAGAATCGTGCGTCGTTGCCGCACTTTGGACACCTCAGATACGTTCTTCGCCTTTCAGTTACGTTGGTTGTCATAAGTTGTAATCACGAGAATTGCTTAGTCCCGAATTCTAAATCATTCCAGCCATTAGCTAAGCCAATTATTCACTCTGCAAGCGCCGCGGCAATGGTTTCTAATTTGTCTGGGTCAGGTGACCAATCGATTTTGGTAGCGGACGCGAAGTGCGACATCGGATGTGCTTCGACCCCAACGCTCGCAATCCCGATTTTCTTGCATTCGACAATCGTTGTTCCCGTTCCGCAGAATGGATCCAGAACGCACGCGTTAGCGCCTAACTCGAATCGATTGATATACTCACGCACCAAATGCGGCGGAAATGAAAGCACGAACCGATACCAATCATGTGCTGCGCGATCACCCGACTCCAATCGGTTAGAGTCGCCGCGCGAAACTGGTGACCTCGACGACGACTGAAGTACGGCCAGCATTCCGGAAGTTATCAAGAACGCAGGAGCAACAAAAGCATTTTAACTAATCCATTGCGATATCCTTCGCGTAAACTTCAGCGCCTTTTTCGATAAAAGATCAACAACGTTTCCCTCACGGCGGGGTAAACTCGATGCGGATTGTGGCTGAGACTCCGAAAACTTTCGCGAGCAGGCAGCCGCCGCCACATCAGCACCTTCATTCTTCAAGCAAGAACCTGCAGATTTCTCGAACGACCACCGCTTCGTCTACTATGAGCACGTAGTGGTTGGTGTCATGCAGTTCGATAACTCGCGAGTTCTTCACGCCTGAGCGGAAACGCTGGATTGCGCCTTCTATCCAGTCCGCGAGCGACTCGATGTTGCGATTGAATTCCTCTTGCCTAGCAGCGTCCAGATACCAGTAGTAGGGCAAACGGTATTGAGGAGGAGTAAGAGTAAGAATGGTATGAAGGCCAATCGCAGAGTCGGAAAGTGATCGAAATTGAGGTAAGCTATGAAGAATGAGCACCCGCGAGCCCCTCGTCCGCAACATCTCCGACACCGCGCTCCTCGCGGCCATTTACCGCGCCCGCGAAACGGAACGGCCCGATGCCGTTTTCTGCGATCCGTTCGCGCGGAGCCTCGCGGGCGAGCGCGGCGACCAGATCCCGAAATCCATGCCTTTCAGCGAGCGCGCAACGTGGGCCTGGATCACACGCACTTATGCATACGACGAATTCATCAAGGAGCAGGTCAGGGAGGGCGTCGACATGGTTGTCAACGTGGCTGCCGGCCTCGACGCGCGTCCCTATCGAATGAATTTGCCAGCATCGCTTCATTGGATTGAAGTCGACCTGCCGGGAATCCTCGATTACAAAGAGGAGATTCTTCGTGGCGAGAAGCCGGCCTGCATTCTTGATCGCGCGCGCCTCGATTTGTCCGATGTCGCTGCGCGCCGCCAGCTTTTCGCCGCGCTCGGTGGTACCGCGAAGAACGTCCTCATCATTACGGAAGGATTGCTGATTTACTTCTCGCGCGACGAGGTCGCGTCGCTAGCCCACGACCTCGCGGCTGTACGCACCTTCCATCACTGGATCATCGATATTGTGTCGCCTGGGTTGCTGAAGATGCTGCAAAAGGGCATGGGTGAGCAAATCAGGGAAGGGAAGGCCGAGTTCAAGTTTGCGCCGGAGGAGGGTCCCAGGTTCTTCACGGCGCATGGTTGGGACGTGGTTGACGTTCGCTCAACGTTAAAGACTGCGGCGCGACTGAAGCGCCTCACTCTTTGGATGCGCCTTCTCTCTTTGTTGCCCGATTCGCAGGGCAACCAAGGCTCCCGCCCGTGGTCCGGCATCTGCCTGCTCCGCAATCGATCCGCTGCGCAGACCGGCGCCTACTCACGCGGCTCGCGTAGAACTTCTGCGCCGAGCAACGATTCTTCTGCCAATTCTCGATTCGCCTGAAACACCATTGCGACCGCTTCCTTGAGATTCTCACGCCCTCCGAACACCTGGATCCAGCTGGAGCAACGCTGGAGTTAGCGGCCAGTTAATCCACGCGTAGGCGCCTTTTCATCGAGCAAGAACTTGCGCGTTTCTCGAACGACCAACGCTTCGTCTACTATGAACACGTAGTGGCAGGTGTTATGCAATTCGATGACTCGCGAGTTCTTCACGCCTGAGCGGAAGCGCTGGATCGCGCCTTCCATCCACTTCGCAAGCGACTCGATGTTGCGATTGAATTCCTCTTGCCTGGCAGGGTCCAGATACCAGTAGTAGGGCAAACGGTATTGAGGTGTGATTTTATTGAAAATGCCGAGCGCAGGAGCCTGGATACGGTCGTAATCAGCCGGCTGTAAACCTTCATAGATCTTCTTGGAGATTTCAGGAGGCGTAATCGGTCCAATAAGTCTGCCGGTGGCGTCAGTCCGGATCATGTTACATATCGCTGCGAGAGGCTTTCGGTATCCATCGGAATGTGCTTGGGCTGCGGCAAAACGTTGCACCGATTCCAGATCTCCTACAGTATCCGCTGGGGGAGGCGGCGGTTGAGGGAGAGTTGTCCATCCACCCGACCCGAGATCTAAAGCATCCAGGTAAACAAGTTTCCTGACCCGATCCGGATAGGCTGCACCAATCTTGTTCAGTTCCGTTCCGGCAACCGAGTGCCCAACAAATACGGCGTCGCGTATGTTCAGCTTGTCGAGGACTGTGATGTCGTCGCGCGCTCTCGTATCAAGGTCATAGCCGTGCGCAGGCTGGCTTGAGCGCCCGAAACCGCGACGCGTGATGCCGATGACGTGGAAACGATCGGTGAACTGGTATGCAAACTGATCGAACACGTGTGCGTTGTCTCCAACCCCGGTGAGCAAAACCAAAGTCTGGCCTGTGCCACCCCAATCCAGGACCTCAAGCCGCACGCCCGGTTCGACCGTGACGAAACTGACTTTATGTCCCGAAGTATCGCACCTGCAGACATTGTTTGTTACGTTCCAAACATTGCGGCCAAGTAGTGCCCAGGCGACAAGGCTACCCACAATGCCCAGCACGATCAGAAACCAAACCTTTTTCCCCATGACTAACCTCCTCGTCTTTAATGCCCCTAACGATACCAAGATCAGCTATCGCTGCCGAGAGCAAGCGTGGACTGCAATGGATGTATTTTCATAAAGTGAAGTGGCGCGTCGAAGCGGCCACCGGCGGGCTGCGTCGCCTGGTTAGACGTGGCGGTCATTTCAACTCGAGACGGTTCAGCTTGGATGCGCTGAACGTGTAAGACGCGTAGATCTGATAAGCGTACCCGCGGCCCCCATGAGATTCCTTGACGGTGACAACCGGCGACATGCCCTCGGCACCAAGATGGTAGCCACTGCCAGTCCCGGCAGTAAGCTCCGCCGAAACCTCGGCTTCCTTGCCTGTAGCAGTAAAACGCAGAAGGTCGGCGATGCGCCAACTCTTGTCCCGCCGAACAAGGAGAAATAGAACCCCGACGCAAGAGCGAGTTGCCTCGGTAGGCGGACTGGCAACGGCGATGAGCAATGCCGCAGCCTCGTCTGACCAGATAACATCGCAGGACTGAATGGCCGAGGCTGAAATCGGCGTGCCATGATTGGTCTCGCCCATTTCGGGAATCATAAAGAGAGAAGACAATTCACCTTCGGTAACAGCAGGCTGGAAAGCTTTAGCGGCAGCGACAAATGATTCGACCGAATCGAACGCTGACTGGCGCGTAAACTCAGCGGCATGTGACGAGCCGAGAACCGTGCACAGAGCGAAAGCTACAATCATTCTTTTCACGGCGCGGCAAGCTACGTCTAACGAGAAATGGGTGCAATTTTTCATCCTAGTCTGGTCTTGTCGCTTGCAATTGCTCGGTGAAAGCGGAGTCATTAGAAATTCTTTTAGCGGGTAGTGCGGGCTGATGGGAGTAAAAACTCACAGCTCTTTGACATCGCCTACTTTCTCCTGCGTCTGAATCACGTTCTACTTTGAGATCCTATCCAGTGCGTCTGCCAGGACCTCAGGCTGGCTGACATGCGGGCAGTGCCCGCTTGGAAGTTCGACAGGCTCCACACCCAGCCACTCTCGGGAAGCTTTGCGCTGCCACGCTGGCGTGATTGTCCTGTCCTCTGCGCAAACAATATAAGTTGCCGGCACAGTAGGCCAAGTCGTTAGCGGGCACGGTTCTTCTATCGCTCGTTTCGCGTAGAAATAGATGCGCGTCGACAGTGCCCATTCGAGGCGAATCGGTGGACAATCGTGAAATACAAACTCCAGCGCGACCTCGTCATCAATAGGATTTTGCCCGACCCAGGCGGGATTGAACATCGAAGGATCAGCCCGATGCTGGTCAATGATGCTAATACCCGGACGTGGAATCAGCGCAGCCAGGAATACCATTCGACGTGGTAGCCAGCGCTCCGCAACCAGCGGGAGATACATCCCACTCGCGGAGTGTGCCACACAAACAACGTCCGCCGGCTCGTGGCCCGAACTCTTGAGCGCCTCAACGATGGTATCGGCATGCCACGCCGCGCCTTCGTCAGTCCTGTCCAGGTGGAACGCAGGCGTAAGGACGCTATGCCCTCGCTGTTCGAGTTCATGCACGAGTAGCTTCCAGCCTTCGGGGCCTTGTCCGCTCCCGTGAATAAGACAGAATGCCGTCATTGCTTCGATCTGCTCCTGTTTAGCCTACTTGTGGTTCCGCCTAACAAGCGGATTCAACATCTTCATAATCCGCTCTCTCGCTGCAGATGGGCGAACCTACTTTAGCGCGGAGGCGGCAATGAGTTTTTGGAAGCGCGGATCCTTGCGCAGTGAATCAAACATTGGATCTAGCCGGAGCAACGCAGGTGTGAGTGGCGGGTTTGCAGCGAGGGGCGCCTCGTACGGGATCGAAAGCAGATTGGTTAACGTTGAGATGGTGCGGTCGTGGTCACCAATGCTCGCCGCCACCCGGGCGAGGATGTCAAGCGGCCTGGGACCCGTGAGCGCGTCTTTCTCGATTGAAATCACGGCGATCGCGCGCTCGGCCAAAGCCAGTGCGGGAGCGTTGTCACCAAGACCCATGTTTGTAAGCGCGAGATCTCCCATCAGAACTAAATTTTCAGGCTGTTCTTTAAGGAAAGGTTCCAGCTCGCTGCGAGCCTGACTCCAACTTTCACGAGCGGCGGCATGGTCGCCGGCAACTTCCTGTGCCCAGCCTAACCAAAAGCGCAGTTCGCCATTGTAATAACCCAATGCTTGATCAGGCTTGGCCAAAACTTCCTCTAGCTGAGCAATGACCGTTGCAGGGCGGGATTCCAGGATTGCCTGGTAGACTTGTGTTTCCAACGCGTTGGCGTAGCCGGCCCCCAGCCGGAGGGGAGCCAGAAGCGCCGAAGCACGTGGGAGGTCGCCCTCTGCTTGTGCAATTCGCGCCTTTAACACAAGAGTATCTATGTCGTCGGGTGTTATGTTCAGAATCTGCTCAAGCTTCGCCAGGGCTTCTGTGAAGCGACGAAGGCAGATGTAGGAACGCGCGTGTTGAGATAGCAGGCTAACGTTGCGCGGGTCGAGCTTCTCGGCGTCGTTAAAGTAAGCGTCGCTCTTGTCCCAGTTGCCTCGCCTCCGTTCGACGTAGGCCAGAGCCTGAGGAATCCGACTGTCATTGGGCAGAAGCCGGTACGCCTGCTCAAGGTATTTCACCGCAGTGTCGTAGTCTTTTAGGCAGGCGTAGTAATAAAAACCCTCGGTAAACATAGCCTCGCCAAGATTGGGCTGTAGCCTAAGAGCTGTTTCTGCCGCCTTCCGCGCTTCGTCGCGGAGGGCGACGGTTGGTTGAAGACTCTGTGTGAGGTAGCCACTCGAATCGACGTAAGACAGCAGCGCCCAACCAAGGGCGAAGTTCGGGTCCAACCGCACTGCTTCTTTGAGGTATTTTTGCGCGCCAAGGGAGTTGGCCGGTGTGAATCCAGTTTTTAGCGTGTAAGCAAGACCGCGCAGGTAGGCATCGTAGGCCTGAGGATTGTCGGTCGGTTTGGCGGCAATGATTTCCTTTTCCTGTCCCGTGAGTTTGGCTCGTAATTGATCGGCGATGGTTTTGGCCACTTCACTTTCGACCGAAAAGATGTCGGTCAGGTTGCGATCAAACGTATCCGACCAAAGGTGGGAATCATTGGCCGCCCTGATCAGCTGCACGTTCACCCGCACGGCGTCGGCGCTCTTCTGCACACTTCCTTCCAGAACGTGAGCAACGCCGAGTTGCTTTGCGATCTCGCGCAGGTTTTCCGGGGCGCTTTTGTAATGCTGCGTCGAAGTGCGCGAGATCACCTTTAGATCAGCGATCTTGGATAACCGTGTCAGGATTTCGTCCTGTATTCCCTCGGCAAAATAAGCGTTCTCCTTATCGCTGCTTAGATTTTCGAAGGGCAGTACCGCGATCGATCGTCCCATCGGGGTGAAGGACCGCGTGCGTTGGTACAACCAGGTCCCAAGCGCAACGGCTGCGATTGCCAGCGTCAATGCCGCGCGCGCCAACACAGCCCGCCTGCGTCGCGAGCGCGCTTCAGGATTAAATCGTGCGTAGCAGCGGTGGACAGCAGAAAGTAAATCGCGCGCCGTTTGCGGTCTGTCCTTCGGGTTCGGGGCCAGCATCGATTTCAGCAGCGTAATAACCTGCCCCGGGAGGTGCAGGCTCCTGAGCTGTTCCAAGGGTAACTCACTAGTTTGTCTCCCACGGATTTCTTCCATCGTGCCTCCGACAAAAGGCGTCCGACCGCAAAGCAGATACCAAAGCGTCACCCCGAGTGAGTAGATGTCGGAACGCGTATCAATCCGTGATTGCCCAGCGCTGGCGAACTGCTCTGGACTGGCAAAAGCCGGCGTGCCAATGAAGCCCGCTTGCGTTTGCTCGGCGCCAGGCTCTGCCTGAGGCCCCATTACTTTGGCCACTCCATAATCAATCACCTTTACCATGAGCGCCTCGCTCGGATCTGATTCGAGCATGAGGTTTGATGGCTTGATGTCGCGATGCACCACACCGCACATTTCTGCGACAGCCAATGCGCGCGCGGCTTGCTCAATTACTTGCAGGGCGAGGGCGAGCGGCATTGGCCCATCACGGCGTACGCGCGCTTCGAGCGTTTCTCCCTCGACCAGTTCCATGGCATAGAAACACTCGCCGTCTTGCTCTCCATAATAAGTCACCCGCGCAACATTTGGATGATGAATGTTCGCAGCCGCGCGCGCTTCGCGCAGAAAACGCGACCGCGCGCCGGGATTTTGCGCTCCCTTGCGGTCGATGACTTTCAGGGCAACAGCCGAGTTCAACACTGTATCGCGAGCGCGGTAAGTTATGGCCATAGCTCCCGCACCGAGCTCGACCGGGAAACCATCCGCACCTACCTCCACTTCGAAGTGGGCGTATCTCAATTGTCCCGGCGTCAGTCGACCGCGCGCCGCTGGTCTTTCAGCCTGTTCGCCGTCCGCCAGAAAGCCAAGGCTAACGAGGCAACGCAGGCACTCCCCATTCGGACCGCATTGAGTCAGCGGGCGCCCACATGTAGCGCACGTCCCCGCGGCTTGAGGCTCCGGTGTTCCGAGACCGATGCTTTTGTCGTCCATGCGTTAAGTCAACTCACGCCATCAATATTTGATAGAGATGGTGTAGCTCCTGATCGACATCTGCCGGATCAGAGACGGTACTGGCCACTTCCATTCTCAATGATTCGCGGTAACGCTGGCGGAGACGCGAAAGCCACGTGCGCAGAGTCGCAATTGGCACTCCGAGTCGAGCCGCAGCTTCCTCCTGATTCGGCGGCGTCACGTTTCCGCCCGCGACGAACGGTCTTAGTTCTTCGAGCCACTCAGCTTTGCCTTCTGCTACAAATGCGTTTTGCAGATTCTGCCAGGCCCGTGTGACGACATTCGACGCCCAGACAAGATCGTAGCAACCGGCGTCGCTGAGATGAGAGGTCGCCAACATCGCTGCCTCGGCCTCCGGCAAATGTTCATCGATCGAGACGATCTGACGGCCCCCACCTCTCTTGAGCGATCGGGCGCGGTCATATTCATTGAACAAGAAATTCTGCAGAGATCCCAACAGGAACGTGCGAAGCCGACCCTTTTGCCGATCCGCGCGGCTCAATGTGTTTTGCTCAAGCAGATGAGCGAAGAAACTTTGGACGAGATCCTGTGCATCAGCAGATGAATGACCGCGGTGGCGAAGAAAACTGTAAAGCGGCGGCCAATAGGCTTCGCAAAATCCGGAGAGTGCCTCCCGACCGGATTCTGCTGACTCGTCCTCCCGCGCACGCAAAACCACGGTCCAATGCGTCGTTTGAAACGAAGCACCGCCCTCCTGCAGCGTTCCCGGAATTGCCTTCGTTTACGAAGGGTCGCGCAATGAACGTGATTTTGCGAGAATAAAATCGCGCGAGCTCTTCTTCTTTTTTCCCGTGGTCGCCGTCGCCTTTAGTCAGTATTGGCAAGAAGTTGGTTCTCGCCTGTTCCGTCGTGCCCGGACAAAGAAATCTCGGATCCTCGCAGGTTCATCTGGCTCAGCCCAGCGGTTCCATGTTCGCTCTGCTCTTGCGCAATTGCGCCTATGCTCAAGGCTGCAAAGGCTACTGCTACGGCCGCTGCCACTTTCGCTTCGATGGATAACTTCATATGGCAAATCGCTCGTTGATGAGAACGATGGTTGATTTTGCGGTCATGTGTTCTGGGGCGAAGCTTTCAGAAGGAGTTCCCTCCATCCGCCACCGAAATTAAACGAAGCCATGCTGTATACCAGGAATGGATCGTGGTTGCGGCGAGACGCCCTAACGAGCGACTGCCAAGTGTCGCGCAGCCATTCAACAGGTCTGATAGAGCGTTTTTTCATATCCGCTCAAATACATGACGCCAACTGGCTGGGCTCGGCGCCTTCCGGATTATGGCAGCTTGCGAAAACGTGAACAAAGGAGGCCCGCAGTTTCCCGGAAAGGCGGCCGACGCGCCGTGTCCAGTAATCGAACCAGCTTAATGAAGCATCGGCCAGGAGCTCCGTGCGGATAACTTCCGGGCAGACATCCAGCAATTTACAAACGTTCACGAATGAATACGGCCAGGAAAAATCATTTGCGGTAATCCAACTGTAGGCATCGAGATACAGTTCCCGCTTGACGGCCGTGGTTGCGGATCGGAACCGGCGCAAATCGTGGGCTGCCTGTTTCAACACACCGGCAGCCAGACCCTTCTCAGCCGCTGCCACTGGCGGCTCGGGTGGAGGAATGAAGAAATGTGCGCTGAGAGCATTGTCAGCTTCTGCCTTTAAAAATGCGTCCATCTGTTCACGCGACAGTCGCGAGGGCAGTTGCTCTCTGCCGTTTTCGCGCCCGGAACGGGTCGGAAACAGCGCAAATTGACTGGTGAAATCAGGTGTCTCACTAATGGGATCGTCTGCTACGAGGTTCATGTTGTTGTCGGTTGTCGATTGATTGGTTACTTCTTTCTCAAGATTTTGAAGGCAGACATTTCAAAAAAATTGAAACTTTTTTTGCCAATGCTTCGGCACGAAGTGGGCACGCTGCCTTGCGATGGACGTCTGCGGTCTGACTCCGCCCCAATTGCAGTCCTAACTAGGAGGGGCTGAGGCGCTTGGTCAGGCGCCTTGCAACGTAGCGAAAAATGCGGGTTAGTTTTGCGGGCTTTGAACCGCCGCTTGCCTTTCATCATTTTCCCCGCTTGTTCTCTGGCCTCCATCACGGAGAGAATGTGTTTCGCCGGTATGATGTCAGGACTTCCTCGTTTTAGCTTCGCTCGTTGAACCGCCACCGGCCCACCACGGGGGGCAGGCAGTGCGCTCTCCAGAATTTGCGGCTGACACAGCCGCCTCTACAGTTTGGTGTTTTGAAGCGCCGGTTGCCTTTCATCATTTTACTTCTTGTTCTGCTCGTCGCCGTGCTCGCCGTGCACATCGACTGGACCTGGAAACGAAAACTTTCGCCGCGCGGCGGGCGTTATTTTTTCCATCGCATCGAGCTGGCGGTGCCGTCGTTCCGCCAGTCCGATGAAAAATGGCGCGCCGATCCGCTGGGCGGGATCGAAGCCAACGGCACGCTAGGCGGCGAGGGCTGCGCCGTGGCCGCCGCGGCGATGGTGTTCAAATTTTATGGCGTCGAGATCAATCCGCAGCAGTTAAACTGGTTTTTAACGTCCGTTGACGGATACACCGAGAATGGCTGGATTTATTGGGATCGCGCAGCGTGGTTCGCGCCCGACCGCGTCCGGCACGTATACGAAGATTTGGCCTCGTATCAGCTGATCGATTCGAACCTCGCCCGCGGAAACCCAGTCATCGTGCGGGTGCGGCTGCCAGACGGCGTCACGCATTTTGTCGTTATCGCCGGTAAGGACGGGTTCGACTACCTCGTACGCGATCCCGGCGGCGGCTCTGCGAAAGGCCTCTACCCGCTGCGCGAGCTTCGCAGCGACATCGAGGCGCTACGATTTTACGAGCCGATCGCGAATGCGCATTTGCGACTCTCCATGCACTAGTGAGTGTAAACTCCCTTCCAGATCGCAGATTTCAAATTTCGAAATGCTGACAATCGAAGAGCACCAAACACCTCGGCAGATCAAGGCGAAGAGGGTGATCAGTGATCGGTCGGCGACGGCGCCAAGACCAAGTCGCCGCGGCGACTGCTCCCCAGATTTGCAGCCGACACGGCCGCCGCTAAAGACTGCGCCTCGACAGAGCGAGGCGGCAAGCAGCATCACTTTTTTGAATTCGTCGGCGGCAGCTCACGCACAAACGACCAGGATACTTCGGCGGTCTGACCATTGTCGTAGGTAATTTTGAAATGTGTGCGGAATTTTCTGGGCACGCTTACTCGCACGGGAATTGCATCGGCGGAAATCTTGTTCGCTTTCTTGATTGTCTTGTGAGGTTCAAGGAAAGAAAGGCCGTCATCGAACTCGACGTCAAAAGCGTCTTCCCAGTCCAGGTAACGCGCATGCTTGACCGGAGACCACGACGCTTTTCCGAAGGGTTTTTTGATGGTGTTAATCGTTTTCACAATCTTCCTTCCCGCTGCAATTCCTTAATTAGCTTAATCCAATTTCTTGCTCGGTATCTAGTCTTCGATGCCCTGCATGGTTTCAATGTTCAGCCGTCCGAGGAATCGCTCCTTCGTATCGTAAACATGAACATGTCGCGGGGCGTGATCTCCGATGAACCATTCGATCCGATAACCGTAGGAGAGATTTCTCCCATTCCTTAGGTGGTTTGCGTCAATCTCTGCGCCAGGCCTGACGCCTGACGTGCATCCTGGCTATCGGAAGTTGTAGATTCCTAGGCCCGGCTGCGCCCGCCGCATTCTGTTTGCCCCCGCATTTCCAGCTGTGCTAACCTCGGTCCCATGAAAGCGTACTTTCTGCCGTTTGTGTTTATCTTCGCACTCACGCTCGCCCGCATTGCGAACGCGCAAGACACAGACAAAGAAACCGAGGCAGCCCTCCGCCAGGCGTCTGAAGCCGCGAAGAAAATGGGCATCGAAATGCCGAACGTGAAAAAGATGATGGAAGAAGACGCGAAGGAGGAAGCGAAGGAAGCGGCGAAGGCGAAAGCGAAGGTGCAAGCGGCTATAAGCGCGCCGGGCCCCGTTGTCTTCCCGGATTGGATGCCGAAGATCCCAGGGTTCACTCCCGCCGGAGCAGCCGCCAAAAAGGTTGTCGATGATGTGCCTCAGATCGTTCAGACTGGCACATCCCCGCTCACTCCCGTCGCGCTCGCCGACGCGTGGGAAAAGTTCAAGAATGACAAGTACCAGTTCTCGCGCATGCGCTCGAACATCAACAAGACCATTACCCAAACCGTAACTTTCAGGGAATTGGAGGATCCTCACCAGGAGGTCACCATGGAAGCCACTCGCGAACCCCGGGAAGAAATCACCCACGTTACGCTGTCCGCTCCCTTGCCCACGCCCGCCGAGGCCAAGGAAGAGTAATGCAATTGGCCGAGTGACCTCCGCTGCTCGCGATCTCGACGGCACAACCGCTTGCTGACTCACCGGGCGCCGCAACTCCACCAAGAAGGCGATGCCTGCGCTGTCGCATGAACTTCCGCGCTTTTTTCGACAAATTGACTCAAGCATTGCCCACGCTCTCGCCCTCGCGGGCCACCCGTCCATCTCATCGCGTCCCCGCAGCTCGATTCAAGACCAAGAAGTTCGTTTGGGCGAGACACCAAAACCAGCACGCGAGGCGCGTGCGCTCCCCAGACAACCATGCTTTCGCGTAAACTTCCGCGCGCGCTATCCAGCAGGAATGCGAAGCTTGAACTTGTGCCACAGAAACAATACCAGCAGCGCCCCAAGTATAGAGACGATTATGCCTGCGGGATGAAACTGCCCGCCTTCCCGAGGGCGCGAAAACAGGTGCGTCACTAATCCGCCGATAATTGAACCGACGATGCCGAGCACGATCGTCCAGAGAAGCGTCATGTGCATGTGCATGACCGATTTCGCAACGACGCCCGCGATTAAACCAACAATTATGTACCAAATAAGATGAAGCATGTTACCTCCTTGAAATGAGAATCAACAGTGACAGCCGAGAGGTATATCATGGTGACGCGCCAAAAAGCGACAGAAAAGAATTGCCCGCAACGGCGGGTAAACTTGTAGCGGAAACCGGATTGCGGATAGTTTTCAGCGGTAAACGTTGTCAGTGCCAGCTTGCAGCATCTCGACGGCCGTGGGTTTTTGGACAGCGTGCTAAATCTTTATGTCTCCCTACGCTTGCCACCATGGCGATGATGGCTATTGCGAACCCTGCGCGTTCAAATGGCGCACCAATCTGCGCAAAGCGAAACGCGGCGTGATCCGGACGAGAAAACCGGTCAAGAATTTGTACCGAGAACCGTAAACGGCGACCGGTTTGCCTCGCTTCATCATTCGGTAACCGTACCGGGCCACTTCGGCGGGCGTCGTTTTGGTCGTCGACAGATAGCTGGCCGACGCAATCCGGGCAGGGTTACTCAACGAAGTGCGAACCGGCGGCGGACACAGCACCGTCACTTTTACGCCGGTGCCTCGCAACTCCTCCACAAGAGCCTCCGAAAACGCGAGCACATAATGTTTGGTGGCAAAATAACCACTCATCAGTGGGCCCGGCATAAACCCAGCTACCGATGCCATGTTTAGAATATGTCCGCGTCCTCGCTCCAGCATCGCCGGCAAAAAGAGGCGGGTCAGCGCCGTCAACGCTGTGATGTTAACGCCGATCATGCTCTCTTGCTTTGCCAGATCGGATTTGGAAAACGGGCCGTAGTCGCCAAACCCGGCATTATTGATCAAGCAATCCACCTCCACGCCAAGCGCGCCGACCCGATCAAACACCGTGTGGGCTGCTCCTGGTTCGCTGAGGTCCTCGGCTATAGTGTGTGCGGTGACGCTTCGCCTCAGTTCGTCAGCGGCGGACTCAACCGAGCGCTCGTTGCGACCAACCAAAATAGGTTGTGCTCATCGGCCGCAGCCTGTCGTGCCAGTTCGAGCCCTATGCCGCTATTGGCACCAGTAATAAGCGTGAAGACCGACGATTGGTTACGCATTTGCGTAATTCTTCGCCAGCATCAGGATAATGACAAAATGAAGTTCGTTGCGGCGGAACTCTGGGATTAGGTCGCCGCGGCGACCAACGCAACGCCTCGACAGAGCGGGCGGCTGGAACACTACGTCTTGGCGTAGAGCTTCGCGCCCTTCTCTTGGAACTCGCGAGCTTTTTGTTCCAGTCCAGCGCGCAACGCGGCTTCTTCCGGCAACTTTTGTTCAGGAGCGAATTTTCTAACGTCTTCCGTTATTCTCATGCTGCAGAAATGCGGACCGCACATGGAACAGAAGTGCGCGGTCTTGGCGCCTTCTTGCTGCAAGGTTTGACGAAGCTGATGCCCATCGTCTTCGCCCTCGACGGGCTGGCCGTGAACTCCAGCCTATGCCGCCTCATCCCAGTCAGCTCCATTCGTCGTGGAACTCGCGCGCGGTCTCGGGAATCAATCGAGAGATTGAATTGATTGTTCAGCTTAAGCATCTAAGACCTATAAGGCCTCGGATGTGGCCTCGGATGTTAATGAGACAAAAACAACCCGTTGACCTAAGATTAGATTTTGTTATCATTATGAAGAAAGACCTGAAAGGGTAAAGTTAAATGTTGAGACAATATCCCATAACACTTGCGGTCCGCGCTCGCAGCCCTCGGTGATGCCGAAGAAGGTCGCCGTCTTTGAATTTACAGGCGTGACATGGCTAGTAGCGGGCAATCGAATTGGCGTTGGTGTAGCATTTGTCAAGGACTCTTCTTCGCGGGCCACTCTGCCGGTATCTGCCCCTCGGGCGGAGGGCACGACGGGAGCGGCAGCGGCGATTACATCCTCCTAAACAATGTTCCGGACGCGCCGGGGCAGCACGACTGGCGTTGGTGTAGCGCTTGTCAAGGACTCTTCTTCGCAAGCAACTCTACCGGTATCTGCCCCTCGGGCGGAGGGCACGACGGGAGCGGCAGCGGCGATTACATCCTCCTAAACAATGTTCCGGACGCGCCGGGGCAGCACGGCTGGCGTTGGTGTAGCGCTTGTCAAGGGCTCTTCTTCGCGGGCAACTCTGCCGGTATCTGCCCCTCGGGCGGAGAGCACGACGGGAGCGGCAGCGGCGATTACAGCTTGGCGCTCGGCGCCGGTGACCCACTAGGTCCGGCAGGGTTTGGTTCGGGGAAAGGTGGATCCACTGGCAAGACCACGAGCCAGCCGCCTCGCGTCGAAGATGACTTGAAGGGAAGCTGGTGCATCCCGCATCAGGGCGTTGACGATGCCCTGATCGGCCAGGTCTTCTTCTCCACGGATAGTGATTTCCTCGACGCAAACGACACCAACGCACTCAATCATCTGATCGAGGCACTGTCTGAGTTGCCCAGTTTCTTACCTGGCGCGGACCCCGTCCGGATTCTCTTTCGCGGACACGCAGATCCCCGCGGCGGTGAACAGCACAATGCGGACCTATCAAGTCGCCGAGCTATGGAGGCACAGGGCTACGTTGTACGGTCTCTTCCGCCTGGCGATCCTCGCTTCGAGACCGACACCAGAGCCAAGGGAGCACTGAAGGAGGTGCCGCTATTCGGTAGCCTTGCTTACGAGCGGCGGGTTGACATCTTCAGCGTGGGCGGGCCGATCGGGAAGCCGGTTCCACCCCCGATCGATATAGAAACTCAACGTAGACGAATCGTGGGTATCTTGAAGGGCCCTATGTTCTTCTTCCCCGAAGTGCGGAACCGCTTGCTTTGCATCTTTGATCCGCAGATCAAGAAATTCGATCAGTACCTGTTTCCCACGGACACTGAATTATTCAAGGCTCTCATGTCCCCCGGGCGTCAGCGCATGTCTCCCGCGGACGTGGGCGCACTCCTTAACCGGCACACAGTGCGCAAGGAGATCATGACACTCGTTTACTCCCCGGCCTTTGATGATAAGGTTATCGTCCAGGCACTGACATATCTCGACGTCAACATCTTAAGTGGGATCGCACTCGTGGACCGCGCAGACAAGCTCGGTGAATTGAATGTAAATCGGCCGTTCGCGAAACAGATGTTGGAACTCATTGTTGATTCTCAGGCCAATCCGGAGAGTCTGTACAGTTGCTATCGCTGAGCTCGCATCGCACAAGCGTGAGCGTCTAAAGTAAAAGGAGTCAAACAAGTCCCTCCGCCGGACCCAGTCGGTTTTCAAAAGGTAGGGACAACGATTCAACCGCACCTTCTCCTGTTCAAGAAACGAGGAATTGGGAATGACGAGATGCACGGGTCCGAGCCGGACTGGCATTAGCCGTGAGGGCAGCGGAGAGCGACTCGGGAGAGCTGCGAATGAATCCAAATCGTCACACTCACCGTACATTGACATTGGGCGTTGGACGCTGAGCGTTCGACTTTTTCTTTAGTAATTTTCGCCAGCTCGACTTCAGGGCGATCGAGGCTCTGTTCGTTTAGAAGCGCCGACGGGGATGCCGGGTTATGCACGCAGGAAGCGTGCGTCCCTTACGACTTGATTAGCTGGTAGACCTCCGGGGAAGGTAGGCGCAGCAACGTTACGTCGATGATGGTCGTGCGGTGCGGCTGAATCAGATTGGTCATTTGCCGACGGTTTAGCGGAATGCGCAATGGCAGGTAGGAGATGAGCGGGTTCTGGCTCGGCGCCGCCGGTTCGATCGCTGTTATCTCGAGAGCAAAATCGAGAACATCCGCCAATTGATTCACCCAGTCCTGTTCTTTGCGCTGAAATTTTCTCACTCGAAGGTAGAAGAGGATGACGTTAGGCGAAACGCCGCTGACCGACGTGTCCTGGATGAGCGACTGGATCGGGATCGTCCCTTTCTCCTTCTGATTGGAAACGAAAAAGATGTCAGAGCTCCCTATCGGGATCGGTGACCCATCCTGGTCGCGCAATCGGATGACTACCTGCGAATGCGGATCATATTGGTTGCGCGGATCAGCGAGGAAATTAAAGAGTCCGGGCTTCTGCATTCTTCGGGCGTTGTCAAAGGTTTGCCCCGTCTCGCGGTCGTAGGCGGCGACCGCTCGCTGCCAGGCGGTCGGTGTGCGCTCTGGCGTTTCGAGCGCGAGCTTTAACATCCGCTCGACTTGCTCCTGAGGAACGGTTCCGGAAATAATTCCCATCTTGTCGCCCGAATGGGCGCAACGGTAAGGGACGCCGCAGGGAACCAGCGAGCGGTCCTTGCCCGCGTAGCAAGTTGACTTCACCTCGTAATATTCTGGGAAATCGGCCTTCGCCGCAGCGGCCTGCACCGCCGTCTGGATGGCCGGCCAGGGAAGAACTGCCGCGTCTTTCTTCGGTCCGATCTCCAAATAATTGAAGTTCAGATTCGAAGCCGAAACCCGGACAACGCCATCGGAACCGTCCTCGTGCGCGTAACGGACCGGAAATTCGAACCAGGCAGCGTCGGCTTGGGTGCCGACGATGACGAATTCCTGCACTTTATAATTCTCCACCATTCGCGAATCCTGGCGCAGGAAGGAAAGATGTAAGTCGATCGTCGCGGAGGATCCGAATTCGAGCGACTGCAAAACCTTGACTCCACGTTGGGCGCCACGTTCGAAAACGAACCGGCCCCAGCGCGCGATCTGTCCCTGGCCGATGCTTGCCCAGCCGCTGCCGAGATTCGCGCCAGCGAGATAAACCAGATTGCGGATAGGCGACGGCTTCGGACTAAAGTCCGCAATCCATCTGCGGATGACGAGCGCGCCAGTGCTGTGGATGACGACATGGAATCCACTCTCGAGCAAACCTGGATGTTGCTCGATCAGGGCGCGGTTCAGTCCCCGGGCAATGTCGGCGACCGAAACCGAATCATTCAGACTGACGTAGCGCGAGAGATCGACTTCAATGACATCGTAGGTGGCGCGCAAGCGTTGTGGGAGTGTGCCATAAATGTTGGCGATTGAGGTCGGGTCGGGGGAGGGACTTTCCGCGCTATAGCCGTGGACGAGAACGATGGGCTTCATTGAAATTTCGTTAACCTAGAGGGTATATTCTCGCTGTCCTTTGATTTCTTACCTTCGACCTGTATCGAGTTCTTCACCAAACGCGCGTCGGCGATAGCAGCAGACCCGCGAAGACGTAAAACGTGTTCGAACATCTCGATTTTAACGATCGCATCACAAGTCTACGCGGGAACTTCGCGAACATTCTCATACATTTCCGCCATGAGCTTCATCAGTCTCGACCAGCTGCCGTTTGTCGGAACGTCGTATGACGAGGTGAATACCCCGTGCAGGGGAACGCCGGTGGATAGACCGCAAAGCCGCTTGGGAAGCGGCGAGTGATCGGGCGATCACGAGTCAAACTCAAGGCGCTAACCTTCTACTGTAGCCTTTTTACTTCGTACTTTGTTTCGCATCCACGCCAGTCCGCGATTTATCTAGACGAATCTCACCTGACCATTCCAAATCGTTGCTTCTTTGGTCTTCGGTACATGGAGCGAAGAGCGAAAACACAGGACGGAGGCTGCTTGCCTGCCGCATCTCTCTGAGTAGGCCTAATGATTCGAGTCTGATCTTCGCTGCTGTGCGAGACACGCCGTACGTCCGCATTAGGTGGCTCGTAACGAAACGAAAGTTTTGAAGGTTGCAGGGCTGATCGTCTACATACAACGCGCCGAAGCCATGGTCTCGAATATCGAGAGTGCGAGTAAGCCGCTGGAAGTCTTCAAGGAAGTACGTGCGCGGCATTAGTAAGCTTGCGGCAAAATAGCTGGCCTGAAACTCCATTCGCGCAATGTCACTACCGTCGAGTAGCGACCTTTGATGCAATACGAAGTCGTCCTCGTCACAATATTCTCGTGTCATATGCCGTCCGTGAGCCAAAAGGTGAAGCGCAAGTTCGTGCGCCAACGTGAAGCGCTCGCGCGCTCGATTAACACTCTCTGCTGCGAAAACTTCAATCACCAGAGGCTCGAACGTGATTCGTCCGAGCGAGACTGGCCAATCGTCCTTTGCATCTGGAATGACCCCCCTTCTAGCTAAGCCAGCCGCGTGTGCCTCGCGCGCGCACAATGCATCTAGATTCACCTCGGCCCCAGAATATCCGATATCAACGAGAATTTCTGAGCTTTTGCTTTCGAGCTCGTCCTTCTCAACAAAAGGCACTTGGTTCAATAGCTTACTCCGCGCGTTGGCGATTAGGCGGATGTGATCGGGTGAAAGACCTGAGGCTAGAATTAGGTCCTCGAAAAAATCCCAAAGTGAATTCGTTAGGCGCGTTGGCGATTGCAGATAAAGATCAAAAATGCAGCTACGGAATTCCGGCTCCGATAGTCCTTGCTCGACCAGTCGGGAATCGTCCGCCGACGTTGAGCGAGCAGACGCGGATGGCGACCGCTTGAGTTCCCACTTAAAGTCACGCCGGTCAAAATACCGTAATAGTCCGATTCCCTTAGACTTCGCGAACTCTCTGGTTCCGGTCTGAAATGGTGCTGTGCTAGCGATTACAGCCTTCCCATTTGCGGAAGCGACTTGCTGCACTTTCGCGAAGAATTCTTCTACGTCATCGACCAGTACGGAGTGCCGGTAGTTCTTGCATTCGATGAGTACGAGAGACGAATACTCCTTCGCGCCAGGAAGGTAAAACTCAATTGAGACATCGAAGACTATCTTGGTATTCCGGTCCTTGGAGTGATATCCCTTCTTCCAGAATATTCTGCAGTTATCCTTCGTTGCCCAGAAACGATCAGCGGCGATTTCCGCACGAAAGTAATCTCGAACACGTTTCTCAAATACGTCGCCCGTCTGCTTCGCGCTGCGTCGGCGTGGTATCTTGTAATCATTTTCTCCCGCAACGCTCCTATTCATTGCAAGGAGTGAACTACGCCTTTGCGTAAACCTCAGCGCCTTTCTCGACGAACTCTTTCGCTTTTTGTTCCAAGCCAGCCTGCAGCGCCTGGTCTTCGGAAACTTTTTGTTCCGCAGCAAACTTCCGAACGTCTTCCGTTATCCTCATGCTGCAGAAATGCGGACCGCACATGGAACAGAAGTGCGCGGTCTTGGCGCCTTCTTGCGGCGGACTCTTGTCGTGGAATTCACGCGCGCTCCCAGATTAGCTTCGCAATCATGCAATGTTATCCATGACGATTCGAGGCAGCTTCTCCATAATCCAGGGAGGAATCGCGTGTTTGTCAAAAAGGCGGAACACGGGCGCTAAGTGGGCCAGCTTATCGGCGTCCCCTTGCTCGTGCAGATTGAGAGCGAGTGTTACAGCGATGTTCTTGAGCGAGTCGATCTGGGGAGGCACGTTTTTTCCACACTCGCCATTCCAAAATACCGAACCTCCACGGACGGCGAGGGATGCTGGGTCATTAGGTTTTACCTCGTTAAACCAAGAGGCGACGTAGACGCCCAGTCTACGAAAGGTCAAATTTGTTTGCTCGACGTTGATTGCAATAGTGAGTGCTTGAATCGCCTGCTGTCGGTTGTCCTTCGTGAGTTGGAAAATGTCTAAATCGACAACCGGATTACCGAGCGGGACTCGATACTCGAATCCATCTCCGTGTCCCTCTTTTCCTATTCGATCACCCCGCGACTCTTTCAGCGGGTCGTGATGCTCATCTGGGCACAATTCTATCTGGGTCATAGTGCCGAACTGGTAGCACACCAGCCACATTGCGCTGGTCGAATAGAGCCGAAACCGAGCCTTCTCTCGGTCAGTGATACAGGCAAAGAGGGGCAGTTCTTGAGAGAATAGCCACTCGACGCCTTCCCCTCGCCACTTTCCTTTATCAGTATAACCGCCGTAGATGAACTCTTTTGCATCAGCAGCTCCTTGTTGGACCATATAGGGCGAGTGAAACGTCAACTTCTTATTCTCTTCCCTCGCAAGTGAACAAAAGAAATCGACGCCAATGTCTTCCTGTCGGATTACCGGAGCGGAAACTCCCAGCGCAGATAGAAAATACTGTGCTAGATATTCGCCTCTGTTGCTTTCGTGGAATCCGAACGCAAGTGTCGCGGGCATAGCGTCGTAGAATTAGCGCTACGCCTTTGCGTAAACCTCCGCGCCCTTTTCTACAAACTCAGCAGACTTTTCTTTCAGACCTTTTTCGAGCGCTTGGCTTTCCTCAATCCCCTGCTCTGCCGCGTACTTGCGGACGTCTTCTGTGATTTTCATCGAACAGAAATGTGGGCCGCACATGCTGCAAAAATGGGCGGTCTTGGCGCCTTCTTGCGGCAAGGTCTCGTCGTGGAACTCGCGCGCGGTCTCGGGATCGAGCGAGAGATTGAATTGATCTTCCCATCTAAATTCAAAGCGCGCCTTGCTGATGGCGTTGTCGCGGTACTGCGCGCCGGGATGGCCTTTCGCTAAATCGGCGGCGTGCGCGGCGATCTTGTAGGCGATGACGCCGTCTTTGACGTCTTTCTTGTTCGGCAAACCGAGATGTTCTTTCGGCGTGACGTAGCAAAGCATCGCGCATCCGTACCAGCCGATCATGGCCGCGCCGATCGCGCTGGTGATGTGATCGTAGCCGGGCGCGATGTCGGTGGTGAGCGGGCCGAGAGTGTAGAAGGGCGCTTCGTCGCACCATTCGAGCTGTTTTTCCATGTTCTCTTTGATCATGTGCATGGGGATGTGGCCCGGGCCTTCGTTCATCACTTGCACGTGTTGTTTCCAGGCACGCTGGGTCAGCTCGCCTTGCGTGTAAAGTTCGGCGAACTGCGCTTCATCGTTCGCGTCCGCGATTGAACCCGGGCGCAAACCGTCGCCGATGGAAAAGCTCACATCGTAGGCGGCCATGATCTCGCAGATCTCATCCCAACGCGTGTAGAGAAAACTTTCCTGATGATGCGCCAGACACCACTTAGCCATGATCGAGCCGCCGCGCGAGACGATGCCGGTGGCGCGCCGCGCCGTCATCGGGATGTATCTTAACAGTACCCCGGCGTGGACGGTGAAGTAATCGACCCCCTGCTCTGCCTGTTCGACGAGGGTGTCGCGATAAATTTCCCAGGTCAGTTCCTCCGCACGGCCACCGACCTTCTCGAGCGCCTGATAAATCGGCACCGTGCCGATGGGCACAGGTGAGTTACGAATAATCCATTCACGTGTGGCGTGAATGTTTTTGCCAGTACTCAAGTCCATTACGGTGTCGGCGCCCCATTTCGTGGCCCAACGCATCTTCTCGACTTCTTCTTCGATCGACGACGCGACGGCGCTGTTGCCGATGTTGGCGTTGATCTTTACCAGGAAATTGCGGCCGATGATCATCGGCTCGCATTCCGGGTGATTGATGTTCGCCGGGATGATGGCGCGGCCGCGCGCGACCTCAGCCCGCACAAACTCCGGTGTTATCTGATCCGGGATATTGGCTCCAAAATTCTCTCCGCCGTGTTCGTGAGCGAGATCGTTGCGGGCAATTTCGAATCTAAGCGCTTCGCGTCCGAAGTTCTCGCGGACGGCGATGAATTCCATCTCGGGCGTGATGATCCCCTGACGCGCATACGCGAGCTGCGTAACAACTTTGCCTGTCCTCGCCCGCAAAGGTCGTCGCGCAGCAGTTGAGAGTTGAGAGCTGAGAGTTGAGAGTTTGCCGTTGTGCCCGCCTGAATTCGACATTCGAAATTCGTCATTCGTCATTCCATTGCGTCTCGCCGAATGCTCGGCGTGCAAAACGGATAGGTATCCGTCGTCGATTGGCTGAACTTTCCGTCCTTCGATCTCTTCCACATCCCCGCGTTCGCGGATCCAATTTGCGCGCAACGGCGGAAGTCCTTGTTCGACATCGCCATGAAATTCCGGGTCGCCCCATGGGCCGCTCGTGTCGTAAACGCGCACCGGTTCGTTCACTTCGATCTCGCCGCTCATCGTTTTCGTCCGCGCAAGATTGATTTCACGAAAAGGAACCCGAATATTGGGATGCAGCCCGCCTTCTACGTAAACCTTACGAGAATTTCGCAACGATTCGCCGTCCCTTGCCATGGAAGATTCTTTCAACGTACTCATTTGATCAGAAAGATAGTGAGAGGTCCCTCGACTCCGCTCGGGATGACAAAACACGGCACGCGCACATCGGCGGGTAGTCGCCCGTTCACGTAAATCTTGCGCGAGCTCGACAGGGACCTCTCCGTGTTTGCTTCGCTCTGTCTTTTCTTTGCGATCACATTTAGGCCACGGATTTACATAGATGAAACACGGATAAACAAACAGCCAGACCAGATAATCTGTGAAAATCTGTGTTCACCTGTGGCAAAAAAATTAAAACCATGCGCGCAGAATCGCATGGCCAAGCCTCGCTTCCTTCGGCGGCATTACCCGCATCAGGTTCAAGGGGTTCGATCGGCGTCTTGCGGCGATCATCTCAGCCAGGCGGCTCCCCCGCACTACGTCTTCAGAATAAGACCCGCATCGGAGAAGTCAACGTAGACAAGCGGCGCGCTCTGCTCGAGCGCGCCGCCCTACCTGGTTGTGCTAAAGCGCGGGCTATCCGGCCGGTTTGGCCGCAGTTTCCACCTTGACGTTCGTATGAAAGATGGCTTGCCATGCGCCCTTCTTCATTTTCCAAACGGAGCCGGCGTTGTAGGTGCCGGAGGCGTCCTTCCCATCATAGGTGCCCTCGACGGTTACTTTGTAGGTACTGACCATCGTGTCCGCTCCACTAGCGACGGCGTTGTAATCGCTGATGGCAAACGATTTCATATCCCACTTTTGCATGTCATCTAATTCCTTCTTCATGTCAGAGATGCCCTCGGCGTAAACCCCGAGGAAATCCGCGGCCACCACTTTCTTGAAGTCGGCAGCGTTCTTGTCTTTGAACGCCTGCCAGGCGGCTTTCTCCTTCGCTTCCATCGCGGCCTTGTCCGGCGCGGCGGTCGAAACAGCGATCGTCGCAAGAAACGCGATCATTGTGGCTGTGATCATTCTTCTCATGATATCCTTTCGTTGAAGTTGAGTACTAAGATCACCCTGACGTATTCGAGCAGATAGTCAAAACCAATCAAAAAAGCCGCGTTGTTAATCGCTTACGAGCGAAGTCAATGGTAGGGACATCGGGATCTCCGGACGCCGCAGCGCTGCGTCCCTACCTCAGGGCACGATCACGGCCGAGTCAGGGGATGAGCTCGCTGGAGAAGTGGACGCCGGCGTAGGTGAAGCAAACTTAGATTTGCCCACGAGGTTAATTAAGCTTGCATCTACTTCCTTCAGATTTTCTTCCTGAATGACGGGTTCAGTCGGCTCTAGC
>QHNJ01000026.1 GCA_003218395.1 Verrucomicrobiota bacterium | reverse complement strand
GAATTGCCGCGGCATTTCGCGATCGCGTGCCATCATGTAGAACAAGCCGATCATGGCGACAATGGCGGTGTTAGCCGCGCTCAACAGGAGCAGGAAAAAAACAATTCCCACGATCCATCCGAACACGTTGCCCATCGCGGCTGAGAACGTCGCAGCGGCGAATTGTTCCCCCATGAAACGCAGCATGTCTTCACTGCGCTGTTGGAGCACCAGGGCTACGTCGCTGCGCGTCGTGAGGTGGAGGGTTTTGCCAAGCGCCTGCGGCAACGAGAGCATTGCCCACCCAAGCAGCGCGGTTCCGAAAACAACTTCGATTGCTACTGGCGCGATTGCCTTAAGCGATTCGCGTGCAACGCTCGGGTGTTCCATTGTCGATCCGGGATCAAGCTTCATTACACCGGTTAAATTGGCGATCGATTCCGCGCCAGAGAGAGCAAGAATGACGCCGACGAATTGCACCCAAACTGTGCCTAAACTCTCGTGCCGCGGTTCAAGGAAATGCGTGGTCAAATGCGGCGCGCTGATCGCGATCAATGCGACGACGACAAGGACGGTCGGGATTGCCAAGGCGACAGCGAAAGTGCCGGAGTGTTTCGGACCGAAATAATTGATTAGTCCCATGATCAACAGCACACCAATCGTGGTGAGCGGGATGTGATCGCGCAGCAATTTGATCCATACGATGTGCTCGGCGCCAGAAGTGATGTAGGCCAACGCCGACCAGCCGCTGAGCGCAGCTGTGACTGTTAAGTCCGCAACAAGCAGTAGCGCGCCGATTACTGCAAGGGCTCTACCCTGTGAGCGCGCCGCTGAGTAGACCCCGCCGCCATCTGGAAAATGGCGGCAGATCACCATGTAGTTTATACCGACCAAACCCGTGACAGCGCAGACCGCGAGGATAATTGGCAAT
>QHNJ01000025.1 GCA_003218395.1 Verrucomicrobiota bacterium | reverse complement strand
CTCGTTTCGGACTAAAATTTGATCCCAACAAACGTTAAACGTCCGCGCAATGTCGATTGGAAACGGGCGGCCGCGATCTTGTACGGCGACTGGGGCACTAGCAAAGCTTACGTGATTGGACTGGCTTTCGCCGTCGCCGGTTACGCGTCGTTCTGGTTGATCGCGGCGATGTGCGTCCTCACCGCACTCGTCGGCCTCAACTACA
>QHNJ01000024.1 GCA_003218395.1 Verrucomicrobiota bacterium | reverse complement strand
TGTGGAAGCAATTGCCAATGCCACGGGGGTGATGAAGCTCGATCCTGGAACCACCGACGAGAATCCCTGTGTCGTTAGAACATCCACGCCGGCAATCTTGATCGTTCTGATCGAAGTGTGCGCGTTCACGGCGCTGCTGGGTCTGGCGATGCATGCGCTCGGCGGATTGCAGATTGTCAATGGCGACGTCAATGCACCCGGCGCGGAAGGCGTGCGCGATTA
>QHNJ01000023.1:3707-42277 GCA_003218395.1 Verrucomicrobiota bacterium | reverse complement strand
GTTCCTCATGTCGCGCGACCGCGAGCTCCCGAACATTTTCCAGCGTCTCAACAAATGGGGCGTACCAAGCGCGGGAATGTTGCTCGCTACTCTCGTCCCAATGCTGCTCGTGATCGTGGTCAAAGACATGTCAGGTCTGGCCGATCTTTACGCTGTTGGCGTGGTCGGCGCGATCGCCACCAATCTCGGCGCAACTGCCACGGACCGGAAACTGTCGATCAAATTGTGGGAACGCAGCCTGATGTTAGGAACCTTTTTAGTCATGGCGGCAATCGAAATATCGCTGCTCATCGACAAACCGAACGCGCGTTATTTCGCAGTCACTATTCTCGCTGTGGGGTTAATTCTCCGCGGACTTGTGCAGGAACGCCGAATGAAAAAAGAAGCGGCGCCTGCACTCGCGCCGCAACGGTTAGGCGTGGATCTTGCGCGGCCGGTGGCCGAAGCGGCGGCGGCTCCCTCTGGAGGCGAAGCAATTTTATGCGCGATTCGCGGCACGGGTCGCACGCTCGATTTCGCATTGCGGGAAGCGCGCAAAGCGGGCGCTCGACTCTATTTGCTCTTTGTCCGCGAACAACCATTCATGACCGAGCAGGATGTCGGCCGCAAATGGCAGGAGGACGCCGAGGCTAGCGCAATCTTCTCAGAAGCGAAACGGAAATCTGCCGATCACCAGCCGCTGTTCTGTTATGCTGTAAGCCCGTCGGCCGCGGAAACGATTGTTGATGTGGCCGCGACGCTTGGTGCATCGCGCGTGATTCTCGGCGCGCCGCAACGCAGCGCGCTGATAAATCTGCTTCGCGGAAACGTCATTCGCGAAGTGTCGAATTCGCTACCGGAAGAAATAGATCTGCTGGTTTATGCATGAAGGTGGACTGCCACTTCGATTTCGGCCGTCTGCGGAAACATGTCGAGCGGAGTGACCGAATCGATCGTGAATTTTTCGCACAGTTCTTTCAAATCGCGCGCTAACGTCGGTGGATTGCAGGAAACATAAATCAGCGCGTCCGGTGCAAGATCCACAATTGCCTTTCGCACATTTGCGCTCAGTCCGGTTGCCGGAGGATCAACAATCATTGTAGTGGCGGCCGTGTCGCCCGCAATTTCCACGTTTGCGGCTGACACAGCCGCCTCTACATCTTCGACATCCCCGGCAATGTAAGTTTCCTTCGGGGACGCATTCTCCTTGGCAGCGGCTATGGCGAATCGGTCCCAATCGATGCCGATTACACGTTCGAATTTGTCGAGCAGCGCTTTCGCAAAAAATCCAGCGCTGCAGTAGGCATCGATTAACAGTTGCTGGTTTGGCGCGACAAGACCGACAATCAATTCGCGCAATGCATTTGCGACCGCGGCGTTCGTTTGAGAAAAAACCCGCGGACTGGGCGAAGCACGCAGTGTATAATGTCCATCGCGCACTTGTTGTTGTGCTCGTAATTCCGACAGCGCGTGATTGACGTCGTCACGCGAAATTGGGCAACGCTCAATGTCGATCAAGCGATGCGAATCGCGCCGAAAAAAGCCGATCACACCATCCTGAGCATGCACAGTGATGCGATTGCGATATCCGTACTGCTGAGGCGAGGGAATAATCGGTCGCATCGGAACATCCTTGAGTTTGCCAATCCGCTTAAGAACATCGCGAACCTGGCGCCATTTAATCGCCAGTTGATGTTCGTAAGCGATGTGTTGATAAGCGCATCCGCCGCAGCGACCGAAATACGGGCACTCCGGCGTAACGCGATCCAGCGAGCTTTCCTTAACATCGACGAGGTCTGCCTCCGCGAATTGCTTCTTCTCTCGCACGATTTCAGCCGAGACCGTCTCGCCTTCAATCGTGTAAGGAACGAACACGGCCTTCCCGTTTTGCCGCCCCACACCCTTTCCACCGAAAGCAACGTCTTGGATTTTCAGATCGACGATGCGCATAGCATTAACAGCCTGATTGAGCACGGTGCCAGACGCGAATCACACATTCGTAGCGGCGCTTGGAGCTAACCCGTTGAAGCGGGTATTAATGAATAAATGAAAGGTGAGCTATTTTCGCCGGGTTGCTAGGAAACCGCCGCTCCTTGGAGTGCCCGCTCAATCGCCGCTTCGAGCGTGTCGAGCTTCACGGGTTTTATCAGGTGCTCGGAAAAACCTGCCTGCAAACTTCTCTCGACGTCGCCGTTGTTGCCGAAGCCGCTGATGGCAATCCCCGGAATGTTCGAAATGGCGTGCAACTGCATCATTAGTTCCAGTCCGGTGCCGTCTGGAAGTGCGACATCGCTAATGAGAAGATCGAACCTATTGCGCACCGCAGTTTCCATCGCCGAGCGCATAGTGTGGGTCGCTGCTACGAGATAACCACGGCGGACGAGTAATTTTTCCAAAGCAGTACATGTGTCTTGGTGGTCGTCGACGAGCAAGATTTTCAAGCCTTGCCACGAAGTCTCGTCTCTCGTTCTGACAGGGACGGTCAGTGCTTCGGCGGGTGAGATCGTTTGCATCGACAACAAGAATGTCGATCCACGATCGGGCCCGTCGCTTTGAACCGTGAGTGTGCCACCGTGCGCCTGCGCGAGAGATTTCGAAATGGCCAAGCCCAGTCCCAAACCGCCAAAGCGGCGTTCGAATGAGCGGTTTCCCTGCTCGAAGGGCTCAAAAATACGTCGCATGACTTCCGGGTCAATGCCGATGCCGGTGTCGCGCACGCTGATTGTCAGAACTTCCGGAGACGGGTTTAAAGACGAGATGGCAATCTCTCCTTCTTCGGGCGTGAACTTGATCGCGTTTTTGAGCACGTTCCAAATGATTTGCTGGAACTTCGCCGCGTCAGCAGCCACGTTGTAGGTGCTCGCCCGAAGGTTGAGATGGACGTCAAGCTGTTTCGAAGCGGCTTCCGCGCGGCAAATTTCGACTACGTTTGAGATCGCGAGATGCGCATCGACTGGAGCAAATCTCAACTGCAATTTATCTTTTGTAATCCGGGTAAAGTCGAGCAAGTCATCGATTAGTTGCGTTTCAAGTTCGACATTGCGACGGATCATGGCCAGGGACGCTTTCGTCTCTTCAGTCCGCGCCGGTTCTGTCTCGAGCGCCTCCAATGCGGAAATGACGGGCGTTAGCGGTGTGCGCAATTCGTGCGAAAGCATGGCTAGGAACTGATCTTTGGTCCGGTTGGCCGTTTCGACGACTGACTTTTGTTGCTGAAGCGCCTCTTCAGCCCGCTGCCGTTCCGCCATGCCAGCGGAAAGCGCCATCGCCGTAATGGTAAGTACAGCTGCCCAGGACTGCAAAGCGAGAAGGGATTGGTTTTCCGTTTCCCTTACGAACGGACCAAAGCCATGCAGGGTGCCCCAGATTGCGATCGCCGAAAGAATGAAAATACCCGTGGCCGTTTCGCGCTGTGTAAAGCGGAACGCCGTCCAAATGACAATCGGTCCGCAAATGAACGCGATTGGATAATTCCTAGCCGAAATTGTAAGCCAGCCGCCGAAGACCGCTTCGCTGAGGACGAACAACAGCAGCAGGAGGACGCCTACTTCAACGGCTTGGCTCCTGTTCCACCGGCGTTTCGATGCAACGCTCCAGAGAATAATTAATGGAGCAATCAGAAGATCGCCCGTTGCATCCCCCAGCCACCACGTCAACCAGATCGCTCCATAATTCGCCCAATTGGCGAAACCACCAAGTGCAAGACTGGTCACACCAAAAATGGGACTGACGATCGTGCTGACGACGGCTGCCAGCGCGAATTTGAAAACTCCTTGCGGCCGGTCAAAGACGCTTGTGCCGTCCGCAAACCGATTCACCAGCCATGCACCGGAGACGGCTTCGAGCGTATTTCCAGTGGCGATGGCAAGCGAGGTAGCAACGTTGCCCGCGGTCGTGGCGTTCACCAAAAACGCACCGACAAAGATAGCCGGCCAGATGCGGTACCCAAAAAGGAGCAGTACGGCCAATGCAATTCCAGCCGGCGGCCACACCGGCGATGCGCTCGCGTTTAGAAATGCCAAACTCAATCCGAGCTTGCCGGCAATGAAATAAACACCCGTTACAATGCCGATGACCGGCAACGGGGGAAAACGCCGCGATTGCATCGCCTGACAGACTAAGCGCAGTTGCTCTATCACTACGCTGCTCGCGCGTGGCGTCAACTAGTCCAGTTTAAGACATGCGATCGCGGGCCTACTGGTCGAACCCGATCCTAAGCGATCAATAATCGCGCACGTATGGATACTTCGATTCCCAGCCGAGCTCAGGCGGAAATTCCGAATAGCCAGCGTGAATGTATGGAATATCTGGCGGAAGCATCGGGTAGTAGCTTTCCCGCCATGCCGGAAAGGGAAAGGTCAGTATCTCCAGCAGGCCGGCCACATGCCGGGCACCCGAGCGGCCTAGACCACGCCAGACGCCGTATCCCGCAGCTGCGGAATTCCCGTCGTACGTGTTAATGGTCGTCACCGTCACAAAAACCTCCGCCGGAGCGAGGAAAAAATTCGAGAAGCCGCGACCGAGCTTGCGCGTCGGCCCATAATCGTTGGCCGGCGGATCTTGGATGTCGCCGAGCAAGCTTCCCGCAAGTCCAATCATTAAAAAGATAACAAACAAGTTCTTCATAGGGAGTAACCAATAGATAAACAGATTTCCAACCAATAACGCAATACTTATTTTCGGTCACCGTTTGCAACACGGTTTTGGGCTACGATCATCGAAATTGTGATCGTCACCGCCAAGACGATTATGATGAACCCAAGCGAGAGCCAGTTGGAAATTGGGTAGAAGTCCGCAACAATCATTTTGATCCCGACGAATCCGAGGATGACTGCGATCCCCGTTTGCAAGTAGATGAAACGATCCATCAAGCGGGCCAACAAAAAATAGAGCGATCGCAAGCCGATGATCGCACAGACGTTTGAGGTATAAACAATAAATGGATCGCGCGTAATGGCGAACACTGCGGGAATCGAATCGACCGCGAAGATAAGATCCATGACGTCGATCACGATTAAGGCGAGGGCGAGTGGGGTTAACATCCAGCGGCCATTCACGCGCGCTTTGAAGTGCTCGTTATAGAAGTCCTTCGTAATCGGGAACACACGGCGGCACAGCCGCATCACCCAACTCTCCCCGAAATCGCGTCGCATGTGTTTCCCGAAAAACATTCGAAACGACGTGACGAGCAGGAAGAGGCCGAAGAGATAGAGAACAAAGTGAAATCGTTGTACCAAGGCGATGCCGCACCAGATCATGACTCCCCGCATCACGAGTGCGCCAACAATTCCCCATACCAGTGCGCGATGTTGCGCACGTGGCGGGACATGAAAATAAGCAAAGATCAATACAAAAACGAAGATGTTATCCACGCTCAGTGAATACTCGACGAGGTAACCCGTGAGAAAATCGACTCCGTGTTGTGGGCCCTTTAAGCGCCAGACGACCAGGCTGAAACAGAGCGACAGAATCACCCACAGGACGCTGCGTTGCGCCGCAGCGCGCATGCTTAACTCTCGATCGCGCCGCTTGAAACTGACCAGATCAACCGTTAGCGCAATAAAGACGCCGATGTGAAAGGCGATCCAAAACCAAATGCTGGTTGTCACAGCGCGAGATTTTCATGCCGCGCCGCTTGCGGCAATCGCAAATTGCAGGCGCCTGGCGGTGTTCGCTCTGCCTGCTATAGGATGCGACGCATATCCGCAGACTTTTTTCTCGCGATCTGAAGCGTTCATCGTACTGTGTGCGACTCCGAAAATGGATGCCGAAGCGCAAAAACTTGTTGAATCGGGAAAACTTACTGAAAAAGCCGCGGAACAGCTAGGAAAGTTGAAGCCGGGCACGTTTTGTTTGCACAAGAGTTGGGGGTTCGGTCGCGTGACCGAATGGAACCTTCTCCTCAATCAGATTGTGATCGATTTTGCAAGCAAGAAAGCGCATCCCATGCAGGTCCAGTACGCCGCAGAGAACCTTACGCCGCTCGCGCGGGAACATTTTCTCGCGCGCAAGGCCAACAACCTGACCTCGATCAAAACGCTCGCGAGGGACGAGCCAGTGGCTGTGGTGCGAAATATTGTCGAAAGTCTTGGTGGACAGGCGACCGTCGCGCAGATCGGTGAATGGTTGGTCAATGATGTTTTGACCGAAGCGGAATGGAAGCGCTGGTGGGAATCGACAAAGAAGTTACTCAAAGCGAGCGGCGCTTTTTCGATTCCCGCGAAAAATACTGAGCCAATCCAACTGCGTGGCGAAGGTGTGTCGCACACTGACGAGTTAATCGCGTCTTTCAACAAGGCGCGGCAACCAAAAGAGCAAATAGCGGCACTCGAGCAGATCATAAGATTTCACCAGCAATTCAAAGAACCTGAAAAACAACTGCAGCCGTTCATCGCCACGATCGAGAACATGGCGGTGCGCAACCAGAAAATGCATCCCGAGCTCGCTTTCGAGTTTATCATCGCGCGCGACGATTTGCTCGGACGCGTTCCGCAACTGCGCACGACGCACATCGGTTTGACCCTGCCGAAATTGATTCTGGAGGAAGAGAAACGGTTGATATTGGTCTTGCCGAAATTGCCGGCGGCAAAAGAGAAAAGAGTTTTGCAAGCGCTGCCTTCCGCCCTCGGTCCTCGCTGGACGGAGCGTGCCTTATGCTTGATGCAAGGGAGTCACGGTCGCATGGTCACGCAAATTCCGCGCATCTTGAGCGAGGCGGGACAACATGCCGAACTTCGGACAATGCTCGAGCGGAGCATCCGCGAGCATTCCGCCACGAGCGAGATGCTCGCCTGGCTGTGTCACGGACGGGAGCGCTGGAGCGAGCTGATCACACCGGAATTGCTCGGCGCGATTTTCGCGACGCTCGAACGCGAACAACACGGCAACGCCGGCCGCGCCAGCAAGTTGCACCGTGCGCTGGTTGAAGATCGACAATTGCTTGGAGACATCTTTAAGAAAACCGATGTCGCTGTCGCGCGCGATGCGATGCGGCGGCTTCAACTAAGCCCGCTGTTTGACGAGCTCACGAAACGATCGCTTCTGGCACGGATCGTTAAAGTTTATCCAGAACTGGAGAGCATGATCATAGGCACACAACCGCAGGAAAGGACCATGCCGTTAATCGTTTCCTGGAGCAGCCTCGAAAAACGCAAAGCTGAATACGAGCAACTCGTGAAAGTAAAAATCCCGGAGAACAGCAGGGAAATCGCGCTTGCAAGATCGTATGGCGATCTTAGTGAGAATTTTGAATTCAAAGCGGCCAAGCAAATGCAAAGCGTGCTTATGCGACGCAAAGCCGAGCTCGAACAAATGCTGCACAACGCGCGCGGAACTTCATTTGAAAATGTCGATACATCTCGTGTTTCCATCGGCACAATCATCAGGCTGCGTAGCGTGGAGACAAACAAAGAAGAAACGTACACCATTCTTGGCGCGTGGGACGGCGAGCCTGAGCGGCACATTATTTCGTATCAAACGGCAACCGGTCAGGCGTTGCTGGGCCACAAACTTGGCGAATCTGTCTCCCTGAACACCGATCACGGCGTGAGTCAATTTCTGATTGTTTCAATTCAGCCGTCGCCACCAGACGAAACCGCCCCTGTCCCAACTCTTCCCAAGGAATCTGCCGTTGAAGCAGCGATCGCTGAATAGACTCGCCGGAGGGCGGTAGAAGCGCGTGTCCTTACGCGCAAATCCCTTTTGCGGCCGAGGAAAGTCGCCGCTGCTAGATTAGCAATTCGTAGGAAAGAACACTCAGACAATAAATCGCGGCGGTTTCCACTCGCAGAATAATCGGGCCAAGCGTAATGGGCTGGCACCCATGACGGCGAGCGAGCGCAAGTTCCGCAGGTGTGAAATCGCCTTCCGGACCAATAAGCATCAATACGCTCTGAGGGCGTTGCCGGTGTTCGCTCGAATAATCCGCGAGGATTTTCTTCAAGTGCTGGGCGTCGGGCTGTAGCGATCCGATCAGGCGAAGATCGAAATGGACAATATCTTTTTGTAGCTCCGGAAGCGTCTCGAATGACGGCTGCGACATTGGAGATTCCGCAGGCGACACGCCCGTTCGCCTATCGCTCAGGGCAGCCTCTGCCTCTACAGCATCGAAAAAGTCCGCGAGTTTTCTCGGCGCGTGCAGGCGCGGCAGCCAGTTTTGCCCGCATTGCTTGGCTGCTTCAATCGCGATCTGCTGCCATTTGGTCTTTTTTTGCGCCGCGTTTTCGGAATCGACTTGAACGACGGTGCGATCGGAAATAATTGGCGCAATCTCGGCAGCACCGATCTCGACCGCCTTCTGCACGATCGACTCCATGTTTTTCCCTTTCGGAATCGCCTGTCCCAGAACGATCCGACAGCGCACTGGTGGCGTTTTTGCTTCGTGCAACTTCCGTAATCGAATTTCGTCGCCGCTGAGATCGAGAATTTCCGCGGTGATCTCGCGTCCGCGCCCATTGAAGAGAACGAGCTTCTCGCCAGGTTTCATCCGCAGGACATCACGCGAATGGTGGGCTTCCGAGCCAGTCAATGCGAGCGCGTCATGGTTCCAATTCTCCGGCGAGATATAGAAACGGTGCATGACAACAGGTTCAGGGTTCAGTTTCCAGAGTTCAGAAACAAAATTCGCCAGTGAATCTTAGAAACCCAAATTCCTTATCCGCATTTCGAGGCGATATCCGAATTCATCGTCAGCACATTCTCCAGCGATTTGCCGATCGGCAGCTCCACACCGCGTTGTCGAAGCGCCTCGAACACGCTCTCTGTCGGAATGTTCCCAACCAGCACATTCTGCGCGAACGGGCATCCGCCAAGCCCACCGATGGCCGAATCAAACCGGCGACAACCAGCATCGTACGCAGCGAGCACTTTGGCTAAAGCGTCGTTGTGTGTGCTGTGCAGGTGCACGCCGATGTCGTAATTCACATATTCGCCCTTCACCGATTGAACGACTCGGCTAATTAGATGCGAGGTGGCGGCACCGACGGTGTCCGCGAGCGAGATGGATCGGATCTCGAGGCCGGCGATTTTCGCCAACGCCTCACGCACCTTGTCCTTGTCCCATAAGTCGCCATACGGATTTCCGAACGCCATCGAAATATACACGACCATGTCGAGTCCCGAATCATCAGCTTTCGTCTTGATCGACTGCAAAATCTTGTAGCACTCCTCAGGCGTCTGGTTCTGGTTCTTGCGCAGAAACGTCTCAGAGATCGAATAGGGATAACCAAGCGTCCTCACGGCTTCGGTTGCGATCGCGCGCTCCGCACCCTTTTCGTTCACCACGATTCCGATGATTTCGACATCAGGCGGTAGATCGATCAGTTCGAGCACTTTCTCGCTATCAGCCATCTGTGGTACAGCTTTCGGAGAAACGAAGCTTACGGCATCGATGTGTTTGAATCCCGCGCTGATCAGCTCGCGCAGATATCGCGCCTTTAATTCCGTCGGGATCTGCCTCTTGAGGCCCTGCCAGGCGTCGCGGGGACATTCTATCAACTTTACGGCGTGGTTAGGCACCGTTGAGCCCATTACTTGAAAAATTCCTTTGCGCGTTCGAAAAAACTTTTGCGCAACGGCGTGTTCTCCTCGTCGCAAAGCGCGGCGAATTCCTCAAGTTTGCGACGCTGTTCTACGTTGAGGCGCGACGGTACCTCGACAATCAAACGTGTAAGCAAATCGCCACGATCGCGCCCGTTGATGTTCGCAATTCCTTTGCTGCGCAGTTTGAAGATCTGCCCGCTCTGCGTACCCGGGGGAACTTTCAGATGCGCTTTGCCTTCCAATGTCGGCACGTCGAGCTCGCCGCCCAAAGCCGCGAGCGAAAAAGGGATTGGCACCTCGCAATAAAGATTATCGCCGTCGCGCTGAAAGATTTTGTGCTCCTTGATATGAATGACGACATAAAGGTCGCCTGGGGGGCCGCCACGGATACCAGCCTCGCCATTGTGTGAGGAACGCAGGCGTGAGCCCTCCTTGATTCCAGCCGGAATTTTCAATTTAACGCGGCTCAGTTTCTCTACGCGGCCCTCCCCCCGGCATTCGCGGCACGGTTTCTCGATGATTTCGCCGGCACCGCGACAGCGGGGACAGGTCTGCGAAATATGGAAAAATCCGCGCGAACTGATTACCTGACCACGGCCACCACAGGCGGGACAACTAACGGTGCGCGAACCAGGCTCAGCGCCGCTGCCATGACATTTATTGCAGGTGTCGAGCTTCTCGATTTCAATTTCCTTTTCGGCGCCAAAAGCCGCTTCCTCCAAGTCGATCCGCATGTCGTAACGCAAGTCCGACCCGCGTTGCCGATCTTGTGTATGCGCGTTGCCGCCGCCGAAAAATGTCTCGAAAATTCCACCGCCGAATCCGGCCTGGCCGAAAACCTCGCGGAAAATATCGAACGGATCATGGAAACCTCCACCGAAACCGGCGCCACCCTGGGCAAAGGCAGCGTGGCCGAACCGGTCATAGGCCGCGCGTTTATCCGGGTCCATAAGAACATCATACGCTTCCCCAAGCTCCTTAAATTTTTCCTCAGCGTGCGGGTCGTCCGGATTTTTGTCTGGATGAAACTTGACCGCGAGCTTGCGATAAGCGCGTTTGATTTCCTCTTCGGATGCGTTTCGCCCGAGGCCAAGCACTTCGTAATAATCGCGTTTCTTGGCGGCCATTTATCAAAATTTACTCTCGCTCTTGCTTGTGGTCTTGCTCACGATCAAACCAAAGGATCGACATGAAATACGAGTAAGCGCAAGGCACGAGCAGGAGACAAGCCGTGCGTCTATTTTCCCGGTCCGCTCGACACAACCACGCTCGACGGTCGCAGTAAGCGGTCTTTAAGTCGATAACCGCGGCGGGTCTGTCTCAGGACAATCCCCTCGGGAAATTGATCGCTCGGCTCATGCGCAATTGCTTCGTGGAGGTTTGGATCGAACTTTTTTCCCTCGGCCTCGATTGGCTGTAGTCCATTTTCGGCCAACAAATCTTTAAGTTGTTTCAGGACGAGCGTCATTCCGGAATAAATCGGAGACTGTCCGCTTTCCCCTTTTGCGGCTTCGAGGCCAAGCTCAAAATTATCAATAATCGCCACCAGCCGTTCGAGCAAGGAGCTGTTCGCGTATTTGATCGCCTCTTCTTTTTCGCGCGCAGATCGCTTTTTGTAATTTTCGAAATCGGCCTGGCTGCGCAGCGCGAGATCACGAAACCGATCGAGATCAGCTTGCAAGCTGACCGTTGGATCTTCTGCCTGGCTTCGCTCCGCGTCGACCGCGGGCGCGGTGGACGAAGACGTCGATCTTGCCGATGCCAATCGTTCGGTTCCTTTGATCTGTTCGGTAACAGAAGTCTTTTTCATGTTTTGCGGATCGCAATCAAGGTGATGTCGTCATTTTGGGGAAGCGAACCGGTAAAATCGCGCACGTCCTCGATAACCCTTTTTACAATCGCCTGCGCACCATCGATCGCGCTGGCGCGGACGGATTGAATCGTGCGGTCAAGGCCGAATTCGTCTCCTTCAGCATTGAGCGCTTCCGTCACACCATCGGTGTAGAGAACGAGGCAATCATCGCGCTCCAGCGGGACGGCGAAATCAGCGGTAAGCCTATCGAACACATTTCCGCTGTCAATTCCAACGACCATTCCCGGCGATTTTACCGGTGTAACAGTTTGCGACTCTCGCTTGTAAAGCAATGGCGCGTCGTGCCCCGCGCGTGCGAGCGTGACGCCATCGCCGTTGCGCTCATGGTTCAGAATAAGATACGCCATGCTGATGAACATGTCTTCCTTAATATCGGGATAAAGTTGCCGGTTCACCTTTCGCAAGACATCGGCCGGAGATGGATTCCGTGCAGCCTCGGCGCGCAAGACGCTGCGGCAAATCGCCATGATAAGGGAGGCGGGAACGCCTTTACCCGAAACGTCTGCGATCGCGACGCCGAGCCTTTCGTCATCGACATGAATGTAATCGAAATAATCGCCGCTCACTTGCCGGGCGGGCACATTAATGCCGCTGATCTGAAATCCGTTAATGGCCGGCGCTTCGGCTGGAAGCAAAATACGCTGAATGTCCCGTGCGATTTCGAGATCGTGGTCCAGCCGCTTCTTTTCGTTCGCCATCGAGTAGATGATGGCGTTGTAGAGGGCAAAAGCGGACTGCTCGGCGATCGATTTAAAAACGACGAAATCGCCCTGCGAAAATGCCGGACCTATGGGACCAATGGCGAGGGCGAGAACACCCAGGTCCTGATTTCCGTACCGGAGTGATGAGGCCATTACCGACGCAGTGCCAAAAGCGCTGTCGCGCAATTTCGCCAACTCAGGCGCTTCTGAGAATTCGTTCAAGCAAACGGGCTGTCCTGTTTGCCAGACGCGTCCGATTATCCCCTCACCCGGAACGATCGAGTGCAGTCGCAGATAACTCTCTAGGGCGATGGGAGCAGCAGCTGCTTGTTGCAAAATATTTGCTGGAACATCTACCAGCGGCGGGCAGCCCTTGGAGATGAATGCTGGAACAAGCTTTCCGCCGGTGCGATCGGCCACATAAAGCGCGCCACCGTGTGCGTCGAGAATACGCGTTCCACCTTCGACGATGAGCCGGTGTAGTTCCTGAGGTCGAATGGTTTCCCTGAAGGCTTCGCCAAGCCCGTGTAGGAAATCGAAAACAAGCGTTTCTTCGACCTGAATTTCTTCATGAGAGCGTTCCAGGCTTCGAATCCGCCGTGTCTGGAAGTAGGCGGTAATAATCCACCCGGCAACAGACGCCAGAAGCAGTCCGAAGAGAACAGTCGGCCACATCATGCAGGGGGCCAGCTTACTTCGAAGGCGTCTCGTGATGAAGGTCTTGTTTTAAATAATCGAGAACGTCCTTAAAGCGAAAGAGATTTTCCGGGGCCGCCTCGCAAAGAGCCTCGTGCGCTTCCAGCATCGTTTCCGTTTGCTCCTTTTTCTTGCTCTCTCGCGACTGGTCCCTGAAAACGCGCTCGAACGCCTCACATTCGGGTGAAGTCGCACCATTGGCAGGAATATCGAATATTTGATCCAAGCCCAGCCCGAAGAGCAGTGCCCGGCTGCGATCCGCGCAGTGAACAACGTGAAGATGACCACGGCCAAGTTCCTTCAAGCGCAATGCCACGCTGGCCATCGTTCCCATGAATGTGGAATCCATCATCACGCAATCCGCCAAATCAACCACAAACTCGCGATACCCGCGGTCCAACATCTCGCGCGCAAACTCCTTGAGGTGGCCGCTGTTCAGGAAACTACCTTTTCCCTCTATCTTCACCCATACGGTCGGACCGTTTACCCCTACTTGAATCGATGACTCCACGTTTGCTCTGTAAACGATACAAGATCGAGAGGCATGCTGTCAAACCTGTCCCACAGGTGGGAAAGCTCGAGGAATTGATTCCAAATAGAGAAGTCAAAGAGCCTCTCTTTCCAAGACAGCGGGTCTTGCCTTACTCCCACATGTAGGAGCGGTTTTGCGCCACGATCCGCCCGCCTTCGATTAACAGACATCGCCAGGCAATCACTCGCCCGTCGTCAAAATAATCGTCACCAATGACCTTGAACTCTGTCTTGTGAGTGCCGCGCACGTTTCGATAGGAAATCTCCTGCGCCTCAACGTGTTCGTGCAATTTCTCTTGGCGATACTCCAGACGCACTGTGAGATCAGCTGGCCGCTTGGTGCGCCAAAAGAAATCGAAGTAATCGCCGCAACGTTGGTGTTGATCGAGCTTCGTCACGGCGCCGAACAGCCGGTATTGCCGCTCAAAGGTAATGGGGGCGTCCTGAAGCGTCGCCGTCTTCTGGCTCGGTGCAGAACCGGAAAGGGCTTTCGGGCTAAGCGCGCTCGTCGTCTGTCTCGCAGTTTGACCTCGTTTCGGCCCTATCTCGCTCAGAAAGTAAAGCTTCGTTTTGCGAAACTCGAAATCTTGGTTCAGCGCAACGGGGACCGGTGTCACTTTTTCGAGAATCCTGGGTTCTTCCGTCGCTCGGGCTATCCCGCTCCCGATAATGATCAACCCGACCGCTGCAGCGATAAATTTCATCCCTATAATGAAACCGGCTCACGCGCAACGTGTCAACATACGTCGCATAGAACAAATAAGCCCATAGACGAGCGGACGAAACGATGCACAGGTTTCGCTCGCCATGTTTCGCGCCTAGATTTCCCTGTGATTGATATTCGTTATGAGCGCGGCGTTTATTTGCCGCAGCAGGATTTGTGGCTCGACCCATGGGATGCAAAAAGCTGCGCCTTCATTTCACATGCGCACAGCGACCACATTGCGCCGCATAATGAGATCATTGTTTCCGAGCGGACAGCGCGTTTGATGCGGAGTCGGCTTGCGGGCGAGCGGATAGAGCATGTCCTGCCCTTCGGTGAAAGACGAACGGAGCGTGGCCTCGATCTTATGTTGTTACCCGCCGGTCATATCTTTGGCTCAGCACAATGTTTTCTTTTTGCTGGGGACGAAACGCTGCTTTACACGGGGGATTTCAAACTGCAGCCGGGGAAATCTGCTGAGCAGGCGGAATGGCACAAAGCCGATACACTCGTCATGGAGGCAACGTTTGGCCTACCGCGCTATCGATTTCCGCCAACGGAACAAGTTATCGACCAAATTGTCACTTTCTGCCGCGAAACAATCGATGATGGCGACGTGCCGGTGCTCCTTGGTTACTCGTTAGGCAAAGCGCAGGAGATCCTGTGCTCGCTCAAGGGAGCGGGACTAACGCCCATGCTACACGGCTCGGTCTATCAGATGACGCGTATTTACGAGCAGTTCGGCCAACTGTTTTGCAAATACGTTCGCTACGACGCGAATGATGTCGCGGGAAAAGTTCTCATCTGCCCACCGAGCGCAAATCGATCGCGCATGCTGGAAAGTATTCCGCGCAAACGTGTCGCGATGATTAGTGGCTGGGCAGTCGATGCGAACGCGGTCTATCGCTACCAAGTTGACGCGGCTTTTCCTCTTTCGGATCACGCTGACTACAACGATTTGGTTCGCTACGTCGATCTCGTACAGCCCCGGCGCGTGTTCACCCTCCATGGTTTCGCCGCAGAGTTTGCCCGCGATTTGCGCGAACGCGGCGTCGAGGCCTGGGCGCTGACGAAAGAAAATCAGCTCGAGCTGCAATTGGAGACTCTGGCACGCGACTCGCGTTCATCAATCGGCTCCTCTCCGATTGGTCTTGAAACGATTAGCGCGCCGGCAGTTTGCTGCGAGGGTACCGCAGAGAGGTCCGCAGCGGCGACTGCTCCCAAATCCGAATTCGCGACATTTGCCAATGTTGGCGAAACCATTGCCGCGACTGCCGCAAAGTTGGAAAAAATCCGCTTGCTTGCAAATTACTTGCGGAGGCTCGATCAAAAGCAGCTTCCCATTGCCGCGATTTATTTTACGGGCCACGCTTTTGCCCAGAGCGATCTGCGCACATTGCAAATAGGAGGATCGATCATCTACCGCGCGATAAAGGCAGCGGCGAAATTGAGTGACGCACGATTCCGTCGCATTGCCGGCGGGCACGGAGATGCGGGCAAAACGGCCTTCGAAACGCTGGATGAACGCACCTTCCCTGAACCATTCACGCTCAAGCAATCGCGCAATTTCTTCGAGACATTGCATTGGACCCGCGGACCCATTCCGAAGACTGAGTTGTTGCGATCACGCCTTGTCAGACTTTCCGCGCGCGAGGCTCAGTACGTCGTCAAGATTCTCACGGGAGACTTGCGCATTGGCTTGCGGGAGGGTCTCGTGGAGGAAGCAGTTGCCCGCGCCTTCGACGCGCCGCTGGACGACGTAAAGGAAGTCAACATGCTACTCGGCGATATCGGCACGACCGCAGCGCTCGCTTGCGCAAAGGAGCTGCACCGTGCGGAATTATCGATCTTTCGTCCAATCAAGTGCATGCTGGCGACTCCCGAGCCAACAGCGGAAGCAGTGTGGGAACGGTTTGTTAAAGGGAACAATTCTGCGGAAGGTACGGCCGGCGCTACAGTTTATGTGGAAGACAAGTTCGACGGTATTCGCGCGCAACTACATCGCACCACAAAGCGGGTAGAAATTTTTTCGCGCGATTTACGGCGCATCACCGATCAATTTCCGGAACTGACGGAGCAGGCCAGGAATTTCACACAAGAGTTGATTGTCGATGGCGAAATTATCGCTTTCGGAGAAGGTCGCAGGCTCACCTTTTTCGATTTGCAAAAGCGGCTCGGTCGCAAGAGTGATGGCGCGGATTTATTCGAGGGAGCCGCGGCAGATGTGCCGGTTGCTTTCGTCATCTTTGATGTTCTTTGGCTGAACGGACGTTCGCTATTGAAAACTCCGCTGCGTGAGCGGCGCGAATGGCTTGGCGGTTTGCAATTACCGCGGCACTTTCAAATTGTGCAAGTAATGCCCGCGGATTCCGCGGCTGAGATCGAGCAAACTTTTCAACAGGCTCGGCAGCGCTTGAACGAAGGTCTCATGATTAAAGATCCGGAAAGCTTTTATTTACCAGGCACTCGCGGAATGTTTTGGTTTAAACTCAAAAAAGAGCTGGCGACGCTGGATGTGGTGGTCGTCGTCGCCGAGCTTGGCCATGGCAAACGCAATAATGTGTTGAGCGATTACACGTTTGCCGTGCGCGACCAAGCGACGGGTGACCTTTTGCCGATTGGCAAAGCCTACAGCGGATTGACTGACGTGGAGATTGCAGAATTAACCGAGCACTTCAAACAGAACACGATCGTGGATCATGGCCGGTACCGTGAAGTGAAACCGGATATTGTGCTCGAGGTCGCGTTCAATTCAATTCAGCCGAGCACGCGCCACGCTAGTGGGCTCGCGCTGCGTTTCCCAAGAATCAAAGCGATCCGGCGCGACAAAACGGTGGATTCTATCGACACACTCGAATACGCTCGCAAGCTCGCCGCGCAAAACGCAAATTCACTTGCCGACTTTAGGCGCAGCGCGTGAGCGATGTCGCACTTTCTCGGGAGCTGGGAGAAACCAAAGGAATACCAGGGACGTCGGTCAAAAGTTAATGCGTCCGTGCCGTTGGTGAAGTTGCTGGTCTCACGATGACCGTTTCGACTTTGTCGCGTCGAAAATGCTGAATATTGGCGTAAACCGCCAACAGCACCATTGCTCCAACAATTATGAGCATCAGCACAACAGCGCTCTTTGGAGTTCGGGACGATCGAATTTTTTCGCGAGGCGGCTGTAGCGAATTCACCCTGGAAGTATCGACGTCGGTCTTGCGCGCGCAAATCCTATCACTTCAATTCAAGCGCAGCGATTGCATTCATGACGCGCTGGCTTAGTCGCCCGTAGAGATTCTTCTCTCGCGATTTGAGGTCGATAACCGTAAAAAAAATCGGTTCTCCGATCACGATGGTGATTGGCACAAAGTGCAAACCACCACCGCCACGCGGCAAGGCCTCGTGCGCACCAAAGATCCGCATCGGCACGACCGGGGCGAGCGTCTTTGCGATCACGAGTCCCAATCCCGGCTCGGCGGGCTGCAAATTGCCGTCGAGCGTCCGCGAGCCTTCCGGAAAAACCAATGCGCCGTTCCCGGACTTGAGAACACGAATCAAGGCTTTAAGCGCGCTGCGGTCGATCCCCTCCTGATTAACTGGGATTACGTTCAGTTTGGGCAAAAGCCATCCAAGCAACGGTACTTCCATCAAGGTTCGGCGGGCCAGAAAATAAATCGCGCGATCGCATGTAATGCCGGCAAGCGGCGGATCGAGATAACTCTGGTGGTTCATCGCGAGAATTACCGGACCGCTTTGAATCATGCGCTCCCGATGAATTACACGAAGATGAAAAAACAACCGGCCAACGAGGCGAGAAAAATGGTAACCGAGCCAGTAATAGAAATTCATCGTTGGAGCGGCGAAGCGGTGGAGTCAGGCAGAGACCTTGAGACCCATTTCTTTTAGTCGTGCAACGACCTCGCTGACGACTCCTTCGATCGTAAGATGCGACGTGTCGATAACATGGGCATCTTTCGCGAGCACGAGCGGTGAGACAAGCCGTGAAGAATCAGCGTGGTCACGCATGGTAATTTCGTCGCGCTGCCCTTGCGCAGCGCGACGCCGCAGACGCACTTCACGCGAAGCAACGATATAAAACTTGTAGGGTGTGTCTGGAAAAACGACCGAGCCGATGTCCCGGCCTTCCATAACCAAGTCGTGACTGCGCGCGTACTCACGCATTTTCTGCTCAACAATTCGGCGGACTCGCGGAACGCTGCTAACGCGGGAGACACTTTCGTTCACGCGATCCTCACGCAAGTAATCGGTTGGATCGACATTATCGATAAAGATGCGCGATTCGTTGTCTTGGAGGCAGCAAGTGATCTCGGCAGACTCGGCAGTTTGGGTGACCCGGTCGCTGTCTCCCGCATCTATCCCCTTTTGCAATATATGCCAGGTGATCGCTCGATAAATCGCACCCGAATTGACATAGGCGAAGCCGAGTCGCTGGGCAAGCTCTCGCGCGACACTGCTTTTTCCGGAGGCAGCCGGGCCATCAATAGCAACGACCCGATGAAAAGACTGCCGATTCGAAGACATAAATACAACGCGGATCAACTGTAGCCGTCGGCCTGAGGGCGACGCAACCCGGTGTTGCTTGATCAGTTCAGCGCCACGCTTCGCACCCGCATTCTCCCGCAGTCGCGGGATTTGGCGCGGCAGGCAGCGAAGCGGCTACCATGGATCATGTTTCCTTGACCGGAGTCGGAGTGAATGAACCGATGACCGGCGTGCTTATTTGCATCCGTTTCGGATTGGTGAACTCGTTCAACACGATTCCAAATCCCGGATAAGATTGACGAATGCACTCGGCATCCTGAACAATGGTTTCACCTTCAGCGAACAGACCTGCGATGGCAAACGCCATCGCGATGCGATGATCGCCGAAGCTCGCCACGCGCGCCCCATGCAGAGGCGCCGGACCATGAACTTCGAGGCCATCATTCGTTTCCGTGACCTGTGCACCCATCGTGCGCAAATTATGCGCGATCGCGGCAATGCGATCGGTTTCTTTCACGCGCAATTCCTGAGCATGGCGAATAATCGTTTTGCCATTTGCCAGGACGCCTGCGACTGCGAGGATCGGCAGTTCGTCAATAAGCTGCGGCACTTCTCTCCCCTGAATAACGGTGCCTTTGAGCGGGAACCCCGTAACCTCCACGACTCCCCGCGGCTCAAGTTGATCGACATCTTCGATGGCCTCGCGCACTTGTGCACCCATTCGCAGCAACACGCCAAGTAACGCCGTTCGCGTATCGTTTAGACCAACCTCGCGAACCAGCAAATGACCTCGCGGTTGTGCAGCCGCGGCAACTAGCCAAAAAGCTGCCGAGGAAATATCGCCCGGAATTGTAAAGTCGCGTGACTCCGGAACTTGATCGCCGAAGACAGTGACGCTCCCCTCGCCATCCGTTGCCGTGCGCACGAGAAAATAATTAAACAACACCTCTGTATGGTTTCGGGTCGGCAATGGCTCGTCGACAGTGGTTCTGCCCTTGGCAAAAAGACCCGCCAGCAGCAAGGCACTTTTAACCTGTCCGCTCGCAATGGGCAGACGATGGTGAATTCCACGCAAGGAGCCGCCACGGATGCGGAGTGGTGGCGTCTGTTCCGGCCCTTCTGCAAGAATATTTGCACCCATCTTACTAAGCGGCGCGATCACGCGATCCATCGGACGTCGTGAGAGCCCCGCGTCGCCGACGAGGCGGCTCTCAAATGTCTGCCCCGCAAGCAGACCAGCGAGAAGCCGCATGGTCGTGCCCGAATTTCCGCAATCGATTTCCTTTTTGGGCGGTGTAAGAACGCGCTTTTTCCCATGGACGATCAGCGTGTCACGCTGGGGCTCTTCGATCTTAATACCTAGAGAGCGCATGGCGTTCACCGTATGCATGCAATCGTCGCTAGGGAGAAAACCATGCAGGGTGCATGCACCATTTGACAAGGCAGCAATGATTACCGCACGATGCGAAATGCTTTTGTCGCCCGGTACCGTGATTTCGATATCGATTCGAGGTGCTCGTTTGATCCGTAATTCCATAGACGAGTTGTGATATCTTTTGCGAAGCGAGCGCGTCAGGCGCGCGCGACGATCAGCATCGGATATAAGACGTAGTTGTCCAACATTGCTCCGCTGAAGCAAAATCTCGCAGAATCCTCGGGTCAATCTTGCCAGCCGCAACCGGCGCCCGCAAAATTATGGGACGAGAAAGATCTTGTCGGTGTACGGGTCCTTCACTTCCGTTCCCGGAGGGAATCCTTCCACATCGACGTATTTGCCAGGCGAATAAGGACTTTCCACCAAGTGAGGTTTGCCGGGAACAGGAATTCCGTAGGGATAATCTCCCTTTGCGACTTTCGTGGGCGCAGCCTTCGTTGGAGGAGGTGGGGCTGCAGTCTCCACCGGCGGCGTCCCCGTGGGCTGAACGGGTCCATTTGGATTGAATGGCTGTTGCGGCGGCGGATATTCCTCGGCCCCGGCTCCCGGATAATTCGCGACGCGCTGGCGGGTGGGTTGCGGGGGCGGCTCTTCACTGCATGCGGCGATAAAGAAGGCGGTGAGTAAGGCAAGCGACAGTGAGAATTTCATAAGTGAGAATACTGTCACAAACTTATCCGCAGTCCGACTCGTTGCCAATCACTAAATCGTCTTTCTCTTCAAGCCCGCGATGCTTTGACAAAGATCGACATGAAATACAATGGCCGGCCGCTTTTCATCCGAATCCAAAGAAAAGATGTCAAATAACCCCCGTGCAAAGATTTTGGTCGTAGACGATGACGCCATGAGTCGCAAGATCCTGGCGCAGTTGCTGGCGTCCGCGGGTTACGCCTGCAGCGAGTGTGAGGGCGGAGCCCAAGCGTTACAAATAATTCACGCTAAATTGCCTTCACTTCTTCTGCTTGATTTCGAAATGCCGGAGCTAAACGGCGCTGAGGTGCTAAAGCGCCTTCGCTCGGACAACGATCCGGCCGTCGCGCAGATTCCGGTGATTATGTTGACTGGGCACGGGAGTGAAGAAAGCGAGGTATGTTGTTTGCAGGCTGGCGCAGATGATTTTGTGACCAAGCCAATCAATTCCGCAGTGTTGCGGGCACGAATTGAGACCCAGCTTCGCCTGCGCTCCATGCGACGCCAATTAGAGCGGCAAAACGATGAGCTCGAAGAATGGCGTCGCAATCTTGAGCGCGATCTGGCCGCCGCCCGCTTGACGCAACAATCACTGATCCCGCAAAAGGCGCCGGTGCTGCCCGGTTGGCAAGTTGCCGCGTGCTATCGTCCCGTAATCCAGGTAGGCGGTGACATCTACGGTTGGCTGCCCATGAAAGACGGCCGGATTTTGTTTTGGATTGCAGATGGCACCGGCCACGGGGCCGCTGCTGCGCTGCTTACCACTTTGGCAAAACTTCTTTTCCATCATGGCAGCGTGGAACACGACGCGCCAGCGACGGTAATGGAAACAGTGAACAATGATTTCCGCAGTATTTTTGGCGCACGCTCCTTTATGACGGCGATGTGTGTCGCGCTTGATCCCGCAAGTGGACGCGCGACTGTGGTGGGCGCGGGTCATCCTCCGCTCCTGGTCGTACGCCACAGCGGTGCGACGGAGTCAATCGCCTCGATCGCGCCCCCCTTGGGTTTAATCGAGCATCCAGAATTTACAGAATGCACGACCAACTTTGAATCAGGGGACGCTTTTCTTCTCTATACGGACGGCTTGTTTGGCGGGCCGAAAGGCGAACGGCGCCGTCTGACTCCAGAGTGCTTGGAGAAAATGCTGGATCACTGTGCGCCCAGCGCCGACGCACTGCTCAAGGGGATATTAACCCAAGCAGCACCAGATAACGCCAAGGATGCTTTGCCAGACGATATGGCGGCCGTGGCCGTGCGTCGGGCGGCCTAGCAATATTTTTTTTCGTTTGCTCAAAATTAGTATTGCTCTCTTGCGAGCGAAACGTTAATCAGCCTCCATGCCGAAAACCAAAAAGAAACCTTCCAAGCGCAAACCGAATCCCGCCTTCATGAGACCGGTCCAACCTGACGATAAGCTTGCTGCCATCGTCGGGTCAACGCCGCTACCACGTTCCGAGCTTACAAAGAAGCTTTGGAACTACATCAAGAAGCACGGTTGTCAGGACAAAAAGAAAAGAACCATGATCAACGCGGACGACTCACTCAGGCCGGTATTTAATGGTAAGAGCCAGGTGAGCATGTTCGAGATGACCAAGCTCGTCTCGAAGCATCTGCGCTAGATCCCAGATCCGTCTATAGCCCGGCGTTTCCGCGCCGGGCTATCTGCGGCACTGCGAGAAGAATAATTCCCGCGCTGACGGTGCGCTTGTACCGTTCTTGCGCCGAGCCACAATCCGGTTCAAGATGGTGGCGTGAAAAACCATCGTTTGATTCTTTTCGCAGCCGTAGCGTGCGTTTTCCTCTCGGCGCCGCTCGCTCGCGCCGAGTCTGACTGGCTAAATGATTACAAGAAAGCGCAGCAAGAGGCGAAGGCGAGCAACAAATTCCTGCTGCTCGATTTTACTGGCTCGGACTGGTGCGGCTGGTGCAAGAAGTTCGACAAGGAGATCCTGTCGCAATCGCAGTTTAAAGATTACGCGCGCGAGAATCTGGTGCTAGTGGAACTCGATTTCCCGCGTGCCAAACAGCAAAGTCCCGAACTGAGAAAGCAGAATCAAGAGCTCGCGCACCAATACCAAGTTCAAGGATTTCCCACGATCGTTGTGCTCGATGGCGATGGACAGAAGCTTTGGCAGTACGACGGCTACTTCCCCGACGGACCGGTCGCATTCATCGCGCAACTAGAGAAATTGCGCAAAGGTTGAGGACGCGTTGATTTCCTGCGGCAACGCAGAATCCGCGGCAATTTCACCAGTCCGACGTCCTCGGCTGTGCGTCTTGCGTAACTAGGCGTCTCTGTTAGATACACGCATTCAGTTCGCCAAATTCGCGCTCATGTCTGTTTACCGTTTGCTGCCCTTTTGTTTCGCAGGACTGATCGCCGCGCATGAGCTTCGAGCGGAGTCCACGGTTGCAGAGCGTGACAGTCGGAGCGCCCCCACGGAATCGAGTGTCACGTTCAGCTCAGTACATGTCAATGGCCCTTACATCGCAATCACATTTGACGATGGGCCAAGCGCGACGCTTACCCCGAAACTACTCGATTTGCTGGCCGCTCACCACATTAAGACAACTTTCTTCGTGATCGGCGAAAACGTCGCAGAACATCCCGACATCGTTGCGCGGGCTGCCCGGGAAGGTCACGAAATTGGAAATCACAGCTGGTCGCATCCCAATTTCGCCAAGATGTCGGAGGAAGGTGTTCGCAGCCAATTGCGGCGAACCGATGACGCAATTAAAAGCGCCACCGGTTTTCGTCCGACTTTGCTCCGGCCGCCCTATGGATCGATAACAGCTCGCGAAAAACGTTGGATCCATGACGAATTCGGATATCAGATCATTCTTTGGGACGTCGATCCGTATGACTGGAAACGGCCCGGCCCAGCCGTGGTTCGCAATCGCATTCTTAAAGAGACTCAGCCTGGCTCGATCGTGTTGTCCCACGACATTCACCCAGGAACCATCGAAGCCATGCCTTCCACTTTCGACGCGCTCGAGGCGAAGGGGTTCAAATTCGTCACCGTATCGGAACTGATTCGCATGGCCATCCCGCAAACCTCGCATGCCCTGCAGACAGGCGGGAGCGCGGCAGCCAAAAAATCTTCACAGTATCGCAAAAAAGACGTGATTTTGTCATTGATTCGGTTTCTCTCTGCTTTTGAGCAGTCCGTCCTCCGCAGATGATTATGGTTTCAAGCGCTCGTGAAGAAGGTTACTTCTTCGAGGCGCCGAAGCTTCGTTCAGCCAAACGCTGCTCGGTCTGGCGGCGCGCAATAACGAAGTGATTATTTTCGCCGTAGCTACGCCACGGACCAGGAGGCACATCGCGCACTTCTACAAATTGCCAATCGGTCACGTCGGTTGGTGCGAGCCCGAGATAATCGCGCACGGCTGGAGAAACATCCAGACCAGCTCCCCGGTTCAGATTTGGTTTTGGCCGTTCATTTTGGAAAACGTACTGGAAATGATCGGTGCGAAATGGGCCGCAATCCTCCCATTGCGCATAGCAAGTCCGATTGCCTTTTCGAATAGCGATCCAGTGATGCTGGCAGACCGACTGACCTGGCCCGATATACGCCTGTTTGAACCAAGGAATCACGAGCGGCGCTTCCGGTTTGAACTGACCGTGCGTGACATCATTGTACGGTAGAGCACAGTAGAAGGGGTTTTGGTGCGGGATAAATGCCACCGGGATATAATTCCGCCGGGCCGATGAATCGGGATTATCGAAGCCGCCGTAACTAGCTGTCCAATTCGCGTCCCAGGAACTCCTGAAATTGGGCACAGGATTATTACCTCCGGCTTGTTCTCCAACCCAAAACACCGTGGTCACGATGCTCGTTTTCCACGGGAAGCGCTGGATCGCCGGATGCGAACTTGTCGGGACAAAAACTTGCGGCTCAACTTTAAGCAGCGCCTGCTCGCGCAGCTTCATTGCATACTTGGCAAAGTCGGCCGCGGTCGCGTAGGGCGAAGTGGATTGTTCGTCGGCTTTAGCCACGCCAGCTATCGCTAGACTCAAACAAGCCGCTAAAAGTCTCTTCATGCGAAATTACCGCCACCCTTTTATTCGATCGCCCCCTTTTAAGCAAGGCGAATTTTCCATGTGTGACTGGGTCGGTCATATATTACCGCCCTAAAATTCAACCGCGACTAAGCACGGTATCGCGTTTGAATTGTCGGTCTTCCGTCTCAGGATAATCCAGTGTGTAATGGAGCCCACGGCTCTCTTTTCGACTCAACGCCGAATCGACAATCAAAGCTGCCACCGTCGCGAGATTGCGCAGCTCCAGCAGGTCCACAGATATTTTGAAATTCCAATAGAACTCACGAATTTCGCGCTGGAGATTGCGTAGCCGCGCGCTTGCGCGCTGTAGCCGCTTGTCGGTGCGAACAATTCCTACGTAATCCCACATCAATCGTCTGATCTCGTCCCAATTATGATAAATCACGACCATCTCATCAACGTCCTGCACGTTTCCCGATTTCCATTCGGGTAACGAAATTCTTTGTTTTGAACTGGATCTCGCGTGCATGCAGACGGTCGCCGCACGATGCGCTACCACCAGGCCTTCCAGCAGCGAATTGCTCGCGAGACGATTTGCTCCGTGCAATCCGGTACACGCCACCTCGCCGATCGCATACAACCCAGGCAAACTCGTCGCGCCATTCACGTCTGTTTTGATTCCACCGCATTGATAATGCGCCGCCGGCACGACTGGAATCGGCTGCTTCGACATGTCGACCCCGAACCGCAGGCATGTCTCATAAATGTGCGGGAAGCGCTCCCGAATGAATTCCGGCGATTTGTGCGTGATATCCAGAAATACGCATTTCGCGCCTGAGCGCTTGATCTCCGCGTCGATTGCACGCGCCACGATGTCGCGCGGTGCCAGCGAACCACGCGCGTCGTAGCACTTCATAAAATCTTCGCCGCGGTTGTTGCGCAAAATGCCGCCCTCGCCGCGCACTGCTTCCGAAATGAGAAATGATTTTGCCTGGGCATGAAAAAGACATGTGGGATGAAACTGGATGAACTCCATATTTGCGATCTCCACGCCCGCGCGCCATGCCATCGCCACACCATCCCCGGTCGCGATATCCGGATTAGTCGTATACAAATAAACTTTGCCACAACCACCGGTCGCGAGCACGATTCGATCCGACCGGATAGTTTCTACCTTTCCAGTTTTTTCATCCAGAACATAGACCCCAAAGCAGCGGTCTTCTGTTGCGAAGCCGAGCTTGGCGGCGGTGATCAAATCCACCGCCATGTGATTTTCCAATAGCCGGACATGTGATTGGCGGCCGAGCTCGCGCAACAAAGTCTCCTCGATCTCCTTCCCGGTTGCGTCTCGTACATGCAACACCCGGCGCTTCGAGTGACCGCCCTCCTTGCCCAGATCAAGCTCACGATGTCCCAAGACCAAGCGTTCATCGAACTGCAGCCCGAGCTCTGCTAGCTCGTGGATGCGCTCCGGACCTTCGGTCACAATTGTGCGCACGACCGCTTCGTCACAGAGACCGGCGCCGGCCTCAAGCGTATCGCGTACGTGCAGCTCGAACGAGTCTTCATCGCTGGTCACGCACGCGATTCCTCCCTGCGCCCAAGCGGTGTTTGTGTCGGTGCCCTTGCGTTTCGTTATCACAGCCACCGAACCATGCTTTGCCGCTTTCAGCGCAAAACTGATGCCAGCAATGCCGCTGCCGATCACAACGAAATCGTATTCCTTCATGCGAGCAGAATATTGTCGATCAAACGAGTCTTGCCGAAGAACACGGCCAGCGCGAGCAGCGAGTTCGGTCTGACCATTTCAACCGGTTGCAAAGTTTCCGCATCAACAAGCTCTACGTAATCGATCCGCGCCAGCGGCGCTTCGCCGATCATCTTTCGCGCAAGATCGACAATGCCTCTGGCGGATTTTTCGCTGGCATTTGCCGCGGCCAGCAACGCTTTGTGCAAAACCGTTGCCTGTTTCCGTTCTTCTAGATTCAAATACTGATTGCGAGAGCTGCATGCCAGCCCATCCTCTTCGCGCACGGTAGGCACAGCAATGATGTCGATGTTGAAATTAAGATCGCGAACCATGCGGCGAACAATAGCCAGTTGCTGAAAATCTTTTTCGCCAAACACCGCCGCATTCGGCGCAAGAATGTTGAAGAGTTTCGCGACAACGGTGCAAACTCCCCAGAAATGTCCCGGCCGCGATTTGCCTTCGAGCGCGCTCGATAGCGAAGTCTCGTCCACGAATGTGGATCGGTCGTCGAAGTACATTTCTGCAGGCGGCGGCCGAAATAGAAGATTGACCCCAGCCTCCCGGCAAAAGTTTTCGTCGGCGTTTTCCAGGCGCGGATATCGTTCGTAATCACTTCCCGGTTCGAACTGGAGCGGATTCACGAAAATGCTCAACGCCACTTCGCCATCGGAGCCAGCATGCTCACGCGCTATCCGAATCAACTGCAAATGCGCCTTGTGCAAGGCCCCCATCGTTGGAACGAGCACGCGAGGTTTGCTTTTTGCCTGTGATTGCACCGCGGCGACCGTGGTGAGAATTTCCACGCCGCCAGCATTACCCAATCGTCTGCAATCCGCGAATCACGAAATGCATCTGGGCCGACACCACCCCAAATCAAAGGAAGAGGATAAATACACCAGTGGCTATCAGCGCGAGCATCCAGAACAAATCGACGTTGAACCAAGCGCGGCGCAACATTCCGACACCGAGCTTCTCGTAAACCAACATCGCCACCAAGCCAGTTACTAGAAGATAGCCCAGGGTATGCACGGCAACTGAACTCGTCAGCAGCGAAGGCGTGCTGAAGTTAGCGAATTCGAGGCTGCAGGTCTGGTGCATGTGTAAAGCCATTGGCTCCGCGTGTGGTGCAAGCGTCTGTGGGGCTGATTGAAGAAATAACGGGATTAGCATTAAACCCGCGCCATGGGCCGATGCCATCACAAAAGACCAAAGAGTTAAATCGCCAAAACCAACTCGCATGCCTACCCAGTTCGGGTGACGTGAGCGAAAGAGGCGATACAATCCAAAAGCAAATAGGATCGCGGCAGCAGCAATTTTTAGAGCGAATGGTGGCACGGTAACCCGAGCCAGGAGAACCGCGGCGATGATGATCCCGATGGAAAGCGCGTGCCCGAGAGCGATCGGTGGCAGAGCGCGAAGGACTGCCATGCGCTTCTGTTCCTGCAATCCGAGTCCAACAGCAAACAACCATCCCATGGCCGGATTGATCCCATGAAAAGCGCCTAACCCGAACAGCGTCAGCCAGGGCCAGAGCCCACTCACGGAAAACAAAAGGAATCGCTCGAAGAATCGCCTCCTTCGAGGCGGATCTGGTGAACACGATAATCGCTGCTCTCAACGAAAAAGTTTTCGTCGAAGCTGATGCCGCCTTGTGGGTCAGCCTCAAGCTTAACCATCCAGCTACCTACGCCGTCTGGATAGAACTGTTCGTCCCACGCAGCGTAAAGCGAGTTCGTGAAATAGATTCGTTTTCCGTCGCGGCTCACCTCTACCATTTGTGGTCCGCCAGCCAACGGCTTTCCCCAGCAGGAAACGTACAGAAATTTATCGTCGAGCGATAAATTAATGTCCGATACAAGTGGCGGCACTGCTTTAAAATCTTTGAGCAGTGCAGGTAGCTTCGCCGGGTCGGCCGGTTCGGCTGGAATTTCGATTACTTTCTTTAAATCCCACGCACCATCGTTGCGATGCCAGAGCCAGACGGACGCTGACAAATCCTTCAGCGAAACCACGACCCCAACAAAGCCGTAGGCCTTCGTTGGGTTGTGGGCGGGACGCATCTCGAGCACCATTTGTTGCTCTTTGCCCAAATCGAGCGCTTGGATATGGCGTCGCCGGCGCAGGTCCCATACATGCATCTGATGGCCGTATTTGCTGCTCAGAAGAAGGTCCGGCTGCAATCCGCTTTCAATCATGTTCGGCGTGCCCCACTCGCTGCTTAACAGCGTGTCGAAACCCAAATGCCACCAAAAATCGTAGTGAAGAAATTGCGGACCTCGGTCCATTTCCCACTGGCCCAGAATCTCGAACGTTTCACAATCGAGCATGAAAATGCCGCCCGGGCCGTCACCGTTGGGCGCCCCGAACGCGCTGACGTAAATGCCTTCCGGTCCGCAATGAATCGTGTGCGGACGCGAATAATTGGAGCGCGAGAAAACCTCTTCCGGTTCGATCACTTTAACAATCTTCGGTTTCCTCGGATTGGGTTTGGTGTCGATGATGTGAATCCGCGAAGAACGCAAGCCAGGCACAACCAGGTAACGGCGTTCGACGTGCGGGTGCGGCGCATACGGGCAAAGCGCCGAGCTGCATGCATTCCAACCGAAATGATGCAGTTCATCACCAGACGCCGGCATCTTTACCTCGCCGACTTGCCGGCCATAAGTGCGCGAGTCAGGATCAACATCCACGACCAACAGCGCATCGTTGAGTTTGCTGCCCGGTGGATTAAGCCCCGCCACGAACGCATGCTTTTCTGGAGGCGCTTGCATCGCCAGCCGCGGCGACGGGTAGAACGTCGGGTCTGGTTTCAAGAGCGGCATAAAGTACGTATCTCCTTAACTGGCCAATTTCAGCATGCTTTCACAGGCAAGACCTCAAGCTATTTTTCACACCCATTCCGCACCGAAGACAGCGTCGCTGTAACTTTAATGTCATTCCAGCCAAATTGCCTGACGCGCAAACCGAAATTTCTTGTGCCCAAAATTTTGCCAGCCGGCTTGTCGCGCTAGTTTGTCGAATTCCTTGAAGGAAAATGCGCGAGCGGCGGAAAGTCGCGCATCGTAGCGGGTCATTGGTTCGCGAAAGACGAACGCCGTCAAAATGTAGACGCCGGCCTTGAGGAAAAATCCGCGCCGCAAATCCGATACGAGCACAAATTTTGTGGCCACCTCGCTGCAGCGCCGCAGAACTTTCACGGCGTCTTCATTGCTGAAATGATGAAGCGTGAGCGTGCAAAGCGCGATGTCGTGGGCTGCAGCGGGCTTCCATTCCAGGATGTCCGCGTCGATGTACGAAATTTCGGGATAACCGGCGCTCAATTCTCGGGCGATGTCCACTGTGGCCGATTGCCGGTCCACTGCATCAATCTCGACCAGTGCGCCAATCGCTCTGGAGTGATTAATGATGAGCCGCGGGATATCGCCCGATCCAGTAGCAAGATCGACAATGCGCAGCCGCGCGCGCGGTTTTATCCAACGGCGAATAAAGCCCAAAACCAAGCGATAGCTTCCGAACCAGCGATTGAGTTGCCGAATACGCTCCAGGTCTCGCTCCAACTCGGCAGAGACCGGCTGCGGCCGATCCATCATTTCCAGCACCGCCGGATAGAAGCTTCGCTTCATAAGGTAGGGGGCGATTGACCTCAATCGCCCGTGGGCGGTTCGCGTGAACCGCTCCTACCTAAAAACCTCTCCCAGGATTCGGGCAATTCTGCAGTTTCGATTTCGCTCGCGATGCGCCCCTCGAATTCCGAATGAAAAACGGTGCTCGTCCCGTAAACCATGATGACGTCTTCCGAGCCGTCCGCCCGAATGGCGTGCGCCACGCCCGGTGGAATTACGATGCCGACGTTGTTGTTACCGCGATGATTGTCGCCATCGGCAAAGAAACGCATGATGCGTTTGGGAAGTCCGGCACGGACATCGCACAGAATTATCTCCGCGCGACCCTGCAAAAAAAACATCACGTCCCATTGCTCGTCGTCGTAACAGCGCAGTGAATAATTATCCGACTCATCGATAAACAAGCGCCGCAACCAATCCGCTGCGGCACCATCTTCTGGAATGCTGGGCGGATGCACATGGAAACCTTTTGCGGTGTGCGCAAACATCCGCGCAGCCGACCATTGCTTCGGCCACAAGCCAATCTGCGCGAGAATGCCTTCGTCGCGCCGCACAAATTCGCCAAAGGATCCCCGGTGACGCTGGGGGTGAATCTTTCGCAAGAAGATTTCCACCCCCGGGATCCAGGCCTCCTGTACCTCGCGCTTGTTCCGGTCCGCAGCGACAAGTTCCCTTGCATCCACACCTCGCTCCGACAGCTCTTGCGCGAATGATGCCGTACGGTAATTACGCGTGCTCAGTGCATTCCGTGCACCTGTATCGATGCCCTCCCAGAGATTCTTTTCACGCTCACTCATTTCAATCCAAACGGTGGTCTTCCTTGCCTAATGAGAAATTGGCGTCTTCGCGAGAAAGATTTGGGTTGTAATAGGGGTCCCGCTGCAAATCGTCTGACCAGCGTTCCCGCATAATTGTCTCGCCGGGCGAGTCGATCTTATCATGGTGCGGTTCGTGGCAGTAAAGTTTTGCAAAAGGAGTGTAAACAATCAGATAACCTGCCCGCCGGATTTTGAGGCAAAGATCGATATCGGCAAGCGATTCCGTCAGGCCTTCATCCAATCCGCCTACTGCCTGAAAAACTTCGCGACGCGTCAGCATGCACGCGCCGGACACTGCGCTGCAGTTGCGGGTTATCTGCAACTGGCGATTTGCCCCCGGATGTTCCCCCGGAAAATCACGAAAAGCCGGTTGCGCGATTCCATTGATACCAAGAACAATCCCGGCGTGTTCAATGGTGTCGTTCGGATTCAGCAATCGCGCGCCAACTGCGCCAACTTCCGGCCGCTGGATATGCTCGGCCATTATTGTCAGCCAGTCGCTCTCGATTATTTCCACGTCACCGTCGAAGAACAAAACCCACGGGCTAACGGTCTGTTTCACTGTGAAATTCTTAAGCGTTGAAACATTTGACGCGCCTGACACGCGCAGCAGACGGTGTGATACGCGCGAGAAATAAGCATGCGCGTCGGGGGATTGGCTGTCACCTCGGACGACAACGATCTCGTAGTTCGGATAGTTGGTTTTGGTCGTCAGGCTTTCGATGCACCGTTCGAGCGACTCCGAATCGTGGTGGCTCGGAATGACGATTGAAATTTTTCTCGCCTCCAAGAGCTCGCGCCTGACGCAGAAGGCGTGTGTGCGCCAATCCACTGTGACATGCGCGGGCTCGCCGCGACGCTTCAGGTGATCTTCAATGGCAAGCCGCGAGGCTTCGAGTTGACCGGGTTTTTGCCGGACGCTGATCGCGCTGGAGTCCGCGCTACGCCGCCAATGATATAACACCCGCGGAATATGATGAATCCGCTTGGTCTGCTCGACCATACGAAGAAAAAGGTCGTAATCCTGGGCGCTGTCGAATTCTGAACGGAATCCGCCGACTTTCTGAACAATCTCGCGTCGCATCGCCGTCAAATGGCCGACGTAATTGTAGGACAGAAAAAAATCGGGCGACCAATCAGGCTTGAACAAGGGCGCCTCATACCCATCTTCCGCCAGTTTATCTTCGTCCGAATAAATCATTTCGGCGTCGCGATGCGTCTGCAAAAGTTTCGCAATTTGAAAAAGTGCGTCCGGTTCAAGCACGTCGTCGTGATCGAGAACCACGACCCATTCGCCTCGAGCGAGCGCGAGCGCCTGATTTGAAGCGGCAGAAATGCCTGCGTGTTTCCCGACTTTTCCGAGAATGATACGCTGGTCGCGTGCGGCCAAAGCGGGCAAAGCCTCCAGCAAATCCGTGGCGCTTGATCCATCGTCAATTAAAAGGAGTTCCCAGTTCTCGTAAGCCTGCGCAAGCACTGATTCGAGAGCTTCTTCAAGTCGCTGCACGGGTGTATCAAAGACAGGCGTGATGACACTAATCAGCGGTTGAAAAGCAAACGCCCTGGCCTCATGCCGCATTCGCTCCAGATCGCTCGCACTCGCCCGGTGCCGCTCGAACCACTCCTGGTACGCAGTTGGAGCGACCGATCGTGTAAACTTTGCGGGACGCGGCTGCAGTTTTTTCCGGATGGTTTTCACGAGCTTTTCCGGGAGACGATAGGGCGCCAGCAACACTTGACCGATCCTGCGCTCGGGGGATTTGCGCAGCATCTGTCTCTGCTCTTTTAAGGACTTCAGTTCGCGCCGGTATTCTTTTAGCTTGAGCAATTTCTCCTCGAGCGCAGCGATGTGCCGATGCGCGGCTTCTAATTCGGACCCGCGGATTTCGTGGATCCGCTGCATGGCGCCCAGGTACCTGTTGAGTCTCGCGAGAGCCGTCTCCACCGCTGGAATTAGCGCATCGGGAGTTTCGTTCGGTTCGCGCCGGAGACGTATGGCGGCCGCATCCAATTCGTTCGGATCCCATTTGTAATCAGGCAGCAACCCGAATCGCCGAAAACATTCGACGAGTTGCGGACGCCGTTTGCTAGCGTCCGCACCTGCAGCGGGCATTAGCACGATGTCGTCGGCACGCCGCGAGAGTTCTTCGACCAGGCGATCGTCGTCACTGTATTCCAACGGATAAAACCAGACCGCGATTTCAAAGTGTGCGCTGTCACCCTGCCGAAGTCTTGTCGGTAAATCGCTGGCAGATCCGACAACAACGGCTTCCCTTCCCATTTCGGCAAATTGCCGCTCAAGTTTCTGAGGGTCTGCGCCGATAACGAGAAATTGGCCCCCTTCGAACTTCCGCGAGATAACGCGCGCGAAATCAGGACGAAAGGAATGGAAAGACGATTGCAACACCGCGCACATTATATTGGTTGAAGCAAGGCGCAGGCAAATTTACCCTGCCGCCCTCCCGCGACACTGACCGATCCTGCATGCTCGATTTTATCGTTTATTTTCTTTATCGCTCCGGATCGGCGATCGCCAGGGCTTTGCCATTGCCGCTTCTCTTTATCCTCGGAGAATGTCTTGGGTTTTGTGCCTGGATCGTTCTCGGGAAATATCGGCACCTGGCACAGCGCAACGTTGCCATCGCATTTGGAAATGAAAAATCGCTTGGGGAATTGCGTCGGCTTGTCCGCCGCCATTTTCAGAGGCTGGGCGCGAATCTCTTGTGCAGCATCAAGCTCACCGCAATGCAGCTGGAAAAAATGGCGACACGAATCGAGGCGGAAAATCTGGATTTTATCCATCGAGAATTGCGCGCAGGCCGTCCGGTTGTGCTGATCCTGAGCCATCTCGCAAATTGGGAGTTATTCGCGCACATCCTGCCGAAATACATCGGCTACGTCAGAAACAGCACCATCTATCAAAGGCTGGGGAACCGCTTCATCGATGAACACGTGCGTCGCGTACGCGGACGCGCCGGAGTCGAGATGTTCGATCGCAAGGAAGGGTTCGACCAAGCAATTAAATTACTTCGCGGCGGCGGCGCCATTGGTATTCTGAGCGATCAACATGCCGGCGATCACGGCGTGTGGGTGCCATTCTTCGGCCGCCTTGCCTCGACGTCACCGCTCCCAGCCTTGCTGGCGAAACGCACCCGCGCGGCACTAATTGGCGTGGCGATCTACACGGACAAACGCGCGCGCTGGCGGATCATTGTTTCGCCGGCGTTGGAAGCCAACCAAGAATCGGCGGGATCGCTTTGCGCAAAAACAAATCAAGTGATCGAACAGCAAATCCGTCGCGCGCCGGAAGATTGGTTTTGGGTGCATAATCGCTGGAAAACGCCTCGGCCTAATTTTCTTCTGGCGAGATATAAACGCAGCGTCTATTTGCCGCCCCGCCTTTCGGCTCAAAATTTGAAGCCATTCCGAATTCTCATTCGCTCAAGCAACTGGCTCGGCGATGCTGTAATGAGCGTGCCGGCGGTCCGCGCGATCAAAAATGGGCGCCCCGATGTGCGCATTATCATCGCTGCGCCTTTGAAGATCGCGGCGATGTGGAAACTAGTTCCGGAAGCGGACGTGATTTTCCCTCCCACGGGCAATTCACTGCTTGCGGCCGTCCGCTCGCTTCGACGGCAATCCAGCTTTGATGCCGCGATTCTCTTCCCAAATTCGTTGCGTGTTGCTCTTGAATCCTGGCTCAGCGGTATTACGCGCCGGATCGGTTACCGCGGCCATTCGCGTAACTGGCTGCTCAACCAAATCATCCCCGAGCCACCGCGGCGCGGCCCGCTCGAACATCAATCTGCTCGTTATCTCCGAATCGCCCGGGAATGTGGCGCGTTAACGGAACAATCGCTGGGAAAAAAAACGCCCGACGCTCAAGGCTCAACGCTCAACGCTCAATTGGCGGATTCCAATCAACTATCAACTATCGGCGATCAACTTCTCAAACTCGGTCTCTCGCCAGGCGCCGAATACGGACCGGCTAAACGCTGGTTGCCGGAGCGGTTCGCTGAGGCCGCCGCAACAGTTGCCGCGCAATCGCCCGTGCAATGGATTTTGTTCGGAACAAAAAACGACGCGGTATTCGGCGAGCAGATCGCGACTGCGCTCGGCGACTCCTGCATAAATCGGATCGGGCAGACCACGCTCGATCAACTTATCGACGAGCTGCGCCAGTGCCATCTGCTGCTGACGAACGATACTGGCACCATGCATCTCGCAGCTTTGCTCGGGGTATCAACGGTCGCGATCTTTGGTTCGACCGAGCCCCGCCTCACTGGACCTCTCGGCGATCGCCACATAGTTCTGCGACATCATGTCGAATGCAGCCCGTGCTTCCTGCGCAAATGCCCAATTGATTTCCGCTGCATGAAAGCAGTCAGCGTCCAGGAAGTCGTCGACGCCGTGATGTCGATCTTGCAACTCGCCCCAATCCCGCAGGCGCGGGAAAAGGATCGGATGTAGAGGGAGACGTGTGAAAGAGGGTTTGCTTTATGAATTCGTATCCATTGGTCTCTATTCGTGGCTAAATCGCCGGAGAAATTGCAAACACGTTGCGTCGTCGCTGGCGGCGGCCCGGCCGGAATGATGCTCGGCTTCCTACTTGCGCGCGCCGGCGCGGGGGGTCCTGGTGCTAGAAAAACACGCCGATTTCCTGCGCGATTTCCGCGGCGACACCATTTATCCCATCCACGCTCGAGTTGATGTACGAACTCGGTTTGCTAGACGAATTCCAGCCGCATCAGAAATTGGCCGAGCTTGACGGTGTCATTGACGGCCAAACCGTGCCGATCGCCGATTTTTCGCGTTTGCCGACGCACTGCAAATTCATCGCCTTCATGCCGCAATGGGACTTCCTGAATTTTCTTTCCAGCCGTGCCACGCGTTTTCCGAGTTTCGAACTGCGCATGGAACACGAAGTGACCGACTTGCTAACCGAGAACGTCGATCGTCGATCTTCACAAAGTCCAGCGGCGTCGAGAATGGCCGGCTGCGTTGATTCAACATATGCAAGCTTTCATCCATCGCCACGTCGTCACTGGTCGTGAAACGTCTCGCAAATCCGCCCTGCCTTTCGTCCCCCGTCTCTTGAAGAATTTTCCGGTCTTAGTCAGTTTCCCGCTCGCTTCATCGGAATCGGCCCTCGCCCGCAGCACGTGCGTAGCCCGATGGCAAAACAGCACTCGTCGCGGGGGGAGAATCCGTCAGGCAATGCGTGGCCTCTTGGGCCTCGCCCGCCCCGCATGTCACCCGAAGCACTGGAAGTGCGTCTGGCAACAAGGGCAGGATGCCTATGCTCCAACGATTGGCGTTGCTTACAAAAGGTTTTCGGGATGATTGTTGATTATGCCCACTGCCGTGCCACGCGTCCGCACAGAAGTGCAGATAATGTTTTTCGATACCGATTGCGGCGGCGTAGTGTCGAACATCGCCTATCTGCGTTTCATCGAGATAGCGCGCACGCTGCTCGTGGAAGAACTCGGTCTTGCCCTCGCAGAAATGGCCGAGACACAAAGGTATCCGGTCGTCGTCCATACGGAGATCGACTATCGGCACGCGGCTAAGCTTGGGGATCAGCTGGTGGTTGAAGGCTGGCTGGATCACCTGGAGCGCGTGCGCTTTTGGTGCGCATTCCGCATCATTCGGCCGAAGGACAATATGCTGATTGCCGAATGCCGCCAATTACTCGTGCTCATCGAGATGCCGGCGGGGAAATTGCTGCGTTTCCCAGAAAGCTGGAAAAAATACCGCAACTCATGATCGCCAGCAGTCGCACACTCAGCATCGAAGAGACGTTTCTTGAGCCGCCGGCTCTCACTCCGCCGCCGACGCGTCATGCGCTTTTTATTATTCTGATTGCGCTGGCAACGCTATTGCACGTGGCGACGGTCGGTTCGGGGGATCTTTACAGTCAGACGGAAGGGCAATACGCGGGCGCGGCCCGTGAGATGGTCGAGGCCCATCACTGGCTCCTGCCCACCAACGACGGCATTCCGCGCTTGCAAAAGCCGCCGTTGCTTTACTGGCTCATCATTTTTTCGTTCAAGGTTTTCGGCGTGAATGTGGCCGCCGCGCGACTCCCGGTTGCGCTTGGGGCGGTTGCTTCAGTTGCGCTGATTTTCTTGATTGGGGAAAAGCTCACCAATTACTGGCACGGTTTCCTTGCCGGCTTGATTTATCTCAGTTTCTGCGGCACATTTCTGCTCGCACGTATCGTTATGCCTGAGCCGCTCGTCAGTGCGCTCATCGCAGGCGCGATTCTGTGCGGTCTTTGCGGTTATCAGCGCCGACGTCACCGGCGCGGCTGGTTCGCCGGATTCTGGATCTGTTCTGCGCTCGCCTGCCTGACCAAAGGTTTGCTCGGCATCGTTTATCTGGCGGCGGTTTTTGTTTTGATCTCAGTCTTCTATCGAGAGGCACGCATGCGCTTTCGCGCGCTCCTGCGCTGGGAGTACTTGTTGATCTTTTGTTTAATCGTCGCGCCGTGGCACATCTGGGCGCAATGGCATTTTCCGGATTATTTTCGTTACCTGATCAGCTCGGAATGGCTGGGTCATTTGAGCGGGCTTACCGATGCGACGCATGATTTTAAGGGCATGGCAACTTACCAATTTTTGGCAATGCATTTCGCCTGGTGGTTCCCGTGGTCGATCGCGCTGTTACCGGGCCTGATTTTCGCCTGGCGTCGCGTGATGCGACCACGTGAGGTCGAATTTTCTGATGCATTGCCCCTTTGTTGGATGGGGGTAGTCTTCGTCCCGCTGCTCTTTCTTGGGCAGCGCCAGGATTATTATTCGATGAGCATGTGGGGAGCCCTCGCGCTTTGGGCGGCCGTCGCGTGGGACCGGATGCCCGTCAGATTTCGGGCCGCCGGTGCGATCGCGGTCGGTGTCATGGGGATGCTGAGCGCCGGGCTGGCACTCTTCGTTCCAAACGCCGCCGCGCACGCACTGAACGGGCATTGGGGCGCGATGGACGCGCGATGGACGGCATGGAAAGCCTTGCACGACATGCCGGTTTCGACATGGCTCTTGTTTCGTCCCATCCTCACGATCACCGGCATCTCCCTGACCTCTCTCTCGCTGGTCGCGCTTTATCTTATTTTCAAGCAACGTGAGACACTCGCCGCCATCGCCCTGGCACTGGCGATGATTCCCGGAGGACTCAGCATGATGGAAGGCGTCGCCCGAACAGCGCCTTATTTCTCACTCGCTGATGTGGGACGATTTCTAAATCCGCGGTTGGATGGAAGCGGCGAGACAGTTTTTGAAGGACCGCTCGACGATGGCAGCAGTCTCATTTTTTACCTGAACCGAAAATTTTTCCTCGTTAATCAAAACCGCCAAAAAGAGGCTCCGATAGGCACAACCTCCAGCGACCGCTTCCTGACTGAGGATGCTGTTTTGGAGAAATGGGACGGGAATGGCGCTGTTTACCTGATTGTTGAGCAAGGGCGCGTCGGTTACTGGAAAGCGTTACTGACTGAACGCTTCCACGTTTATCATCAGGTTACAGCGTCGGGCACGTATGTCGTGCTGAGTAATCAATCATAGTGGGCCAGCGTTATGATGATGGCGAGACGCGCGTGGGATGTGCACGATCTCGGAGGTAATGGGCCGATGTAATCCCATTTGAAAAATTCGGGTCGCGGCTTAACGTGCCGGTTCGTTTTCGCACCGGAACAAGTTTATGTCGCAGCATCGCAGTTTAAAGCGGGCCAGCACCATC
>QHNJ01000023.1:0-3646 GCA_003218395.1 Verrucomicrobiota bacterium | reverse complement strand
TATGAACTCTCAACCGTTTTTCCCATGCGCCTCAACCGTTTTCTCGCCGCCGCTGGCGTCGGCTCACGTCGTTATTGCGATGAATTAATCGCGGCTGGCCGCGTCAGGATCAACGGCCAAGTCTGCACAAACTTCAGCGCGCACCCGGCTACGCGCGATCACGTGAAAGTGGATGGCAAACTTGTTCATGCCGATCCACCGTTCACCATCATGTTGCACAAACCGGCGGGTTTCGTTTCGACGCGAAAAGATGTTCACGCGCGCGACACCATTTTCAATCTTCTGCCCCAAAAATTGTCCCGGCTCTTCAATGTGGGGCGGCTCGACGCGCAAACCGAAGGCCTCATCCTTCTCACGAACGACGGTGCTGTGGCCCAACGGCTCACCCATCCACGTCACAAGATCGACAAAGAGTATGAAGTAACGCTTGATCGCCCTTGGGACCAGGCGCTGGCGCCAAAATTATTGAAAGGAATTTTTCTCGATGGCAAACGCGCGCGCATCGAGCGGCTTCATTCGATTAAACCCAAACATTTGCGCGTCATCTTGCGCCAGGGAATTAACCGGCAAATTCGTCGCATGTTTCACGAAATCGGTTATGAAGTGAAACGTTTGGTCCGTATTCGCATCGCTAATATCCACCTCAGCGATTTGCCGCGCGGCCACTGGCGCGCACTCACAAAACGGGAGCGTGAATCTGTAGAGGCCGCCGTGTCGGCTGCAAATCGCGAACCTCTGGGGGCGGCACGCCCGCCACTACAGCGACAAAGAAATGAAACTCAACGGTTGTAGCGCTCTTATCACAGGAGCATCGTCTGGGATCGGCCGCGAATTTGCGCGGCAACTCGCCGGACGTGCGCGATCGCTCATTTTGGTAGCCCGGCGCGAGCAAAGATTAAATGAGCTGCGCGATGAATTAACACAGCATCATCCAAATCTCAGAGTTCATATTCGCGAAACTGATCTCGCTAAACTCCCGCAAATCGAAGAACTCAAGGCGTGGCTTGAGCGCGAGAAGATCGATGTCGATCTTTTGGTCAACAACGCGGGACTCGGCGATAGCGGTCCCTTCGCGACAAGCGATCCCACGCGCAATGAGCAAATGACACTCGTCAATACGATCGCGCTCACTTCCCTCACCCGCCGGTTGCTTCCGCAAATGATCGCTCGGAAACGCGGCGGGATTTTGAATGTTAGTTCATCGGCTGGCTTTCTTCCGATTCCGAAATTCGCTGTTTACGCTGCGACCAAAGCGTACGTCACCAGCTTCTCCGAAGCGCTCCGCGCCGAACTCCGAGGAACAGGCGTGAGCGTCTGCGTCCTCTGTCCCGGCCCTGTGCGCACGGAATTTCAAGAAGTCGCGAACCGGCCCGGTGAGCAGCCCGATAGCGGCCCGGAGTTCGTTCATGTTCCGGTCGATCAAGTCGTGCGGGACGCGCTTGCTGCGCTGGAAGCAGACCGCCCGCTTGTCATCCCAGGATTGGCAATGAAACTCGGGATGTTTCTCGTGCGACTGACGCCGATGCCGATCTTGCGGGTTGTGTCGCGCTTCTCAGCAAAACGCGACTAAAACGCCGTGCCGAAGAATTTTGCATCACAAAGTAGATTTCGTGTACGTTCCGATGCCAAGCGAACTCGTGGCGAGGTTATAGGCGTACTGGCAGCTGGTGCTGTCCATGCAGAAGTTCGATCCGCTCTCAGATGCTCTCGTCGATTGACTCCAGGGCCGTACCTGCGGCGCGAATGAGCAAGATTGTCGCGCCAAGGGCAGTTGGCAAGTTGTGACGCCATTGGAGGTGAGTTGACCTCTGGCTGTTTGAGACTTTCCGCGCGGTCAAAATCATGAGTGCAGACAGTACCTGCCCGTAAGCGACTTCGGATCGCTCACCCCTACGGCACGACCGTCAGTGTCAAGTCGTTGCCAGTCCCGCCTGTGTAGCTCGCTTGGAAGTTGTTGCCGTTGCTGGTGAAGACCGAGCCGTTGGCGAGGTTACTGAACGTGCCGGAAATCGGATTGGCCGATGTGTTGTTAATCACAGTGAAAACTGTGCCCACCGTCAACGTGCCGCTGCCAGTATCGACAAAAGTAAACGGCACGTTGCTGTTAATGGTCACGCCGAGGGCGGTAACTTTCGACGCTTTGACAGTACTCCGGTTCAACACGCATTGGTAGGTCGAGAGAGATTGGAACGTTAGGGTGTTAGTGACGGTGAGGGTGCCGGGGCTGGTCGCGTTGTTACCGGCCAACAGGATTGCTCCAGAGCTGCTTCCTGTTCCGACGGTCACCGCGCCGTTAATTTTGCCCGTGCCCCCGAGCGTGCCGACGTTAACCTGCACCGCGCCGCTGCCCGTACCGGAGCCGGTTTTATTTTTAACCAGGAGCGTGCCTTTGGTGATGGTGGTGCCTCCGGTGTAGGTGTTCGCCGTCGTGAAAGTGAGCTTGCCCTTCCCGACTTTGGTGAGCGAGCCGCCGGTGCCCCCGCCGATCCCGCCGTCCTGCATCACTCCGGAAAAGGTTGTGCTCAGTTTGTTGCCCACGGTCAGTTTATTGGCCCCGAGGAACACAGCGCCACTTCCTTCGATTGAGCCGGTCGTTACGCCCGGGGTGAAGTGCTCGCTGATGTCCAGGCTGCCGTTGCCGAAAACCTCCACGCGCGCCGTGTCGCCAGTGGAATCACCCTCCAAATGAATCGCACCGCCCCCGGCTCCGCTCACACCGCCGTTGGCGATCAGCGTGGCGCTGCCCAGGCCCGCGGTAATGAAGAAACGCGTGAAGCCGCCGGCTGCGCCGCTGACCGCGCCGCCGTTGTTGATAAATGTGGCACTGCCCCCGCCCGATTGGGTCAACATCGTGGAGCCGCCGCCTGCGTCACTCACCGTACCGCCGTTGTTGGTGATGTTGGCATGGTCCGCGGTCGCCAAGTTGAAGTATGTTACGCCGCCGGACGCGCCGCTGGCCGTTGCACCCTCATTGGTGATATTAGCACTGCCCGCGCTCGACCCCTTGGCCGCGAAGTCCGTTACGCCGCCGTTTGCGCTGGCGGTAGCGCCGCCTTTGTTGGTAATCGAGGCATTGCCCGCCGTCGAGGTATTTTCGAAATTTGTTATGCCCGGTGTTGCCCCGGTGACGCCGCCGGCGTTGTTGATAATCGTGGTATTGCCCGCGGTCGAGGAATTGAAGAAGTAGGTAACACCTTCCACGTCAAATCCGCCGCAGTTCACCATATTGGTGCCGTTATTGATAATCGTGGCACTGCCAGCGGTCGAGGTGTTGAAGAAGACCGTTCCGCCGCCCTGTCCGCAGGTGGTTATGGCAGCGGTGTTGGTGATGACTGTGCCACTTCCCGCGGTCGCGCTGTTTGAGAAGATTATCCCTCCGCCGTTCCCGGCTTCATCGACAGCGGTCACAAAGTTCTGTGCGACGCCTGAATTGTTGGTGAGGCCTGTGCCGCTAAGGGTCAACGTAAAGGTGGGGCTGGCGGTGATCGCGAACGCGCTCGCGCCCGCGTTGAAGACGATGCCGTCCACCTCCGTAGTGGCCGACAGGGAAACGGCCGGCGTATTGGACGTGGCGAAAAAGGCGATGTCCGATGGCCCGTTGGGCGGGCCGCCTGCCGTCCAGTTTGTAGCGGTGTTCCAGTCCCCG
>QHNJ01000098.1 GCA_003218395.1 Verrucomicrobiota bacterium | reverse complement strand
GCGTATGGCAGAAGCGGTGCCCTTGAAAACCTTTGTGCAAGAACCGGACGGCGTGTCCCAGTTGGTGGAACACCTTTTTCGTCACGAGGCGGGAAAGATGGTGGCGACGTTGACGAGAATATTCGGAGTTGAGAACCTCAATCTCGCTGAAGATGTCGTCCAGGAAGCGCTGGCGCGTGCGTTGCAGACCTGGCCGTTTTACGGAGTCCCGAAAAATCCTTCTGCCTGGATCATGCGCGCTTCGCGCAACCTCGCGCTGGATGTCGTCCGGCGACGAAAGGTCTTCCAGAACAAACAAGCTGAAATTATCCGTTTGATGGACCGCGATGGCGTAGGTCCGGACGAAGCGATTTTTTCGGAGGACGAAATTGCCGACGACCGTTTGCGATTGATGTTCGTCTGCTGCCATCCCGCGATTCCGGCGGACGCGCAGGTCGCGCTCGCTTTGAAGACGCTGTGCGGATTCGGCGTGACGGAGATCAGCCGCGCATTTCTCACCACGGATGCAGCGATTGCAAAGCGATTGACGCGCGCGAAACAAAAAATCCGTCAGGCGCGAATTCCGTTTGAAATCCCAGGCGCAAAGGAACTTGGGCAGCGATTGGATGGCGTTTTGCAATCGCTCTACCTCTTGTTTAACGAAGGCTACAAAGCGTCGAGTGGCGAAAACCTGGTTCGCGAAGAACTTTGCAACGAAGCGATTCGCCTGACGGGATTGTTGGCGCAACATCCGATGGGCAATCAGCCCAAGACCCATGCGTTGCTGGCGTTGATGCTGCTGAATGCCGCGCGTATCCCGACGCGAGTGGACAGCGAGGGCAATCTGCTGCGCTTGAAAGAGCAGGACCGGACGCGATGGGACCAAGCGACAATCGCGCGTGGCATGTTCCACTTGTCACAGTCGGCGGCAGGTGACGAGCTCAGTGAATATCATCTTCAGGCGGGAATCGCCGCCTGTCACTGCGCAGCCAAGGACTACGAGTCCACCGACTGGCAGCAAATCCTTTCGCTTTACGATCGGCTGATCGAATTCGACCAGTCGCCGGTCGTTGCCCTCAATCGTGCCGTTGCCATTGCCAACATTCACGGACCAAGAGCGGGACTTCAGACTGTGGAAGGCATCCGGGGCCTCGATAAACTGAGCTCGTATTATTTGCTCTACGCTGTGTTGGGAGAATTCGAAATGCGGACGGGCAAGCTCCAAAGCGCTGCCGAACAATTTCGGAGATCGTTTGAACTAGCGGAAACCAAGTCAGAGCGAGCTTTCCTTTTGAAACGACTCCAACGTTGCGTCGACGGCGAGACTGCTGAATCAGGAAAAATTTGTCCTAAACCGGTGCCTTAATTCGTCGTATCTCTGACAGAACGAAAATCACACATCAACAGAAAGGCAAAACATGAGCACTTCTACAAAAAAACAAGCTGCCAGCATCGTATGGTTTGAAATCCCGGCTGACAATGTCGAACGGGCCAAAAAGTTTTATGGCGAGTTGTTCGGCTGGAAAATCGAGAGGTTCCCAGGGCCGCAGGATTACTGGCACATCGATACCGCAGGTGCCGATGAGACTCCTGATGGCGCGCTGATGGCGCGCAAACAGCCGCAACAGCCGATTACCAACTACGTCAGTGTGAATTCGGTCAGTGAATTCTCAGGAAAAATCGAGAAACTCGGCGGCAAAATCTGCATGTCGAAAACTGCCGTGCCACAGATGGGTTACTTCGCTGTCTGCCAGGATACCGAGGGTAACACGTTCGGGATTTGGGAGAGCGACGGAAATGCAAAATAATTGTCCCGCGAATGCGCGCCCCGGTTCGTCGTATTATTGAAACATCCAAAAAACTATCAACAATCAACTATCAGCTAAAAGCAATACTATGAGCACACAGAATCAAAATGGATACATGCTGCTATTTCGCGGAACCGAGTTACGCAAGAGTCTTTCGCCCGAGGAGATGCAAAGAGTCTCTGAAAAGTGGATGGCCTGGTTCAGACGCCTGACCGAACAGGGCAAAGCTGTTGCCGGAAATCCACTGGAACGCGAGGGGAAAATCGTTTCGGGTAAGGACCGCATTGTGTCCGATGGCCCATTCGCCGAATCCAAGGAGGCGATTGGTGGCTATTTTCTTCTCGACGTCGCCACGATGGACGAAGCGGTTGAAATCGCCACGCAATGCCCGGGTCTCCTGTATGGCATACGTGTGGAAGTCAGGCCGGTGTTGGGGGAATGTCCCATTGCGGCGGACGCCCGAACAGAAGCACAGTTTGTCACTGCCTGACTAAGCTGATCGGGCGAACGGAGGAATGCGGTGTGCCCTGTTTGCATCGCAAACGCGGCTTTGATGGCAATTGGCGCGACTTCAACTGGTGGGCTGAGCGCGTTTGCCTTGAAGAAGCTTTTTTGGAAAACCGAGCGAAAACATCAAACAAACAAAGACGAAGGAGAACAAAATGAAAATCGAGACAACGGAACGGAAAACCAGGAGCGAAGCGAATCCTTCCAAGGTAGTGTCAGAAGCTGAGTGGCTGGTTGCGCGCAAGGATTTACTGACGCGAGAGAAGGAACTAACGCAGCTGCGCGATGAAGTGAGCCGCCATCGGCGCGAGCTGCCATGGGTTAAAATCGACAAGGAGTACATTTTCGATGGACCGGATGACAGGGAAACCCTAGCGGATCTCTTCGCGGGCCGCAGCCAATTGATTGTCTATCATTTCATGCTCGGCCCCGGGTGGGAGGAGGGTTGTAAAAGCTGTTCGTACCTGGCGGATCATTTTGACGGCGCCAACTGGCATCTTCCGCATCGTGACGTGACGCTTGTGGTTGTTTCACGCGCGCCGTTGTCGGAGATCGAACCGTTTAAGAAACGGATGGGTTGGCGCTTCAAATGGGTCTCGTCGTATAACAACGATTTCAATTTCGATTATCACGTCTCTGCAACCAAGGAAGAGCAGGCAAAAGGAAAAATGTATTACAACTATAATACCCAGGACCTCATGAGCGACGAGCTACCTGGTCTGAGCGTGTTTTACAAAGATGAAAATGGAAACGTCTTCCACACCTATTCCACGTACGCGCGCGGGCTCGATATTCTGGTTGGCGCTTACAATTTTCTCGACTTGGTGCCAAAGGGCCGCGACGAGGACAGGCTGGACTTTACGATGGATTGGGTCCGCCACCACGATCGTTACTGACCATCACAGCACAAACTGAACTAACTCTCCAGGAGGGATTAAATATGCCACGCGTAGTTCATTTCGAAATCTACACGGACGATCCAGACGCTGTCCGTCCATTTTATCAGGATGTTTTCGGCTGGAAGTTCCAAAAGTTTGAAGGCGGCCCAATCGAGTACTGGCTTGTCGCGACGGGCGATGATAAGGAGTCAGGAATTAACGGCGGACTCACCCGTCCGCGTGAAGGCCAAAGTCCCGGCACGCTGAACACGATTGGCGTTTCATCACTCGATGAATCGATAAAGAAGATTGAACAAAACGGCGGAAAAATCTGCGTTCCGAAAATGGCGATTCCGAAAATCGGTTGGCTTGCGTATGCGCAAGATCCAGCCGGTAATGTGTTCGGAATCATAGAGCCGGATACAAACGCGAGATAATCAAACGATCACGTCAGCAACACACAACCACACCGAAAGGAGAAAAAAATCATGTCAGCAAACACCATCCGACTCCACCGAATGCTCCGCGCGACGCCGGAGAAAATTTACCACGCGTTTCTGGATCCCGACGCGATGGCCAAATGGCTTCCGCCAAACGGATTCGCCGGCAAAGTTCATCAGATGGACGCGAAAGTTGGCGGCAGTTACAAAATGTCGTTTACGAACTTCACGACAGGTAAGAGCCATTCCTTCGGCGGAACGTATGTCGAACTGACGCCGCACGAACGCATTCGCTACACGGACAAATTTGACGATCCAAATTTGCCGGGCGAAATACAGACGACAATCGCCCTGAAAAAAGTTTCGTGCGGAACGGAGCTGAACATCGTGCAGGAAGGCGTCCCGGCTGTCATTCCCGCCGAAGCGTGCTATCTCGGGTGGCAGGAATCGCTGACGCTACTGGCGAAACTCGTCGAAGCTGAAATTCCCGATCAACCGTAAAACTCTCTATGAACAGTCCGTTTACCGGTGGCTGCTCCTGCGGCGCGATTCGTTATGAATGCACGGCCGAGCCGATCATGATGTTCAAATGCCATTGTCGCGATTGCCAGCAGGTAACTGGCAGCGGATTCGCTCCTGCAGTTTTACTGCCGCTAGGGGCTTTTCGACTAACGCGCGGACAATTGCGTTACCATTTCACATCCAGCATAGCCC
>QHNJ01000130.1 GCA_003218395.1 Verrucomicrobiota bacterium | reverse complement strand
CACTTCTTCCGCTACCTCTTCCGGCGTAGGTTCGCGCCCATACTCCTGCACGAGCTGTTTTTGCACACGCATGAGCTTATTGATCGTCTCGATCATGTGGACGGGAATGCGAATGGTGCGCGCCTGGTCGGCGATCGAACGGGTGATGGCTTGGCGGATCCACCACGTCGCGTAAGTGGAAAACTTGTAGCCGCGCCGATATTCGAATTTCTCGACCGCCTTCATCAACCCCATGTTCCCTTCCTGGATCAGGTCGAGAAACGACAGGCCGCGATTCGTGTATTTTTTTGCGATCGAGATAACAAGGCGCAGGTTTGCTTCCACCATTTCGGTCTTGGCTCGGAATGCCTGGCACATCCAACCTTTCAGCGCCTGGTAGTGGTCGGCATATTCAGAAAGCGAAAGCCAAAGGCTGTTTTCCAGCTCGTGGATTTTGTTTCGGAGTTGTAACCTTTTCTTTCGATCGCGAAGATGTTTGGCTATCTCCGTCTGTAGATAAAGCGAGGCATGGTAGGCGTCGTCTGCCAGGTGAACAAATTCCTCCGTGACTTTCTGCTTGAAGTAAAAGTGGGGATAAACCCGTTGGAGTGAAGCCATCGCTCTTTGCAGAGACTTAAGCTTCTGCGATCGTTTTTTTGAAGAGTTGCGCGGAGGCTGGCAGTATTGCTGGTTGATCGAAGCGCTCAGTTGTTCCACCTGTCCGCACAAGCGCGGCAGCTTTTTCATATACCGTTCCCGGCTTTCGATTTTCTTGTCGAGAATGACGCGATCGAAGCGTTCCCTGCCCTCAGCAAGCTTCCTGGCGAGATCGAGGTGGGCGCGTGCAATAAAGCCGAAGCGGTTGATGTGCTTCTGCACCATGTTTTCGGCTTCCTCAATCCGTTTTGAAATTTCCACTTCCTGCTCCCGGGTCAGGAGCGGAACCTGTCCCATCTGCTTAAGATACATCCGCACCGGGTCGTCCAGAGTATCGAGCTTGGCTTCAGCCTTCTCTTCCTCTTCTTCTTCCTCCTCTCCGTCTTTCTTGCCGTCCTTGTAGCGATCCACCTCCGACGCTTCAATAATGTCGATCTCCATGCGACGCAGGCGCGTGAGGATGAGATCGAGCTCATCGGCGTCGGTGATCCCTTCGGGCAACGCCTCGTTCAAATCGTCAAATGTGAGGTAACCTTGTTCTTTTGCCAGCTTGATCAGTTCGCGGATCCGACCCTGGACTTCGATCGCCGAATGCAGATGAGAGGTCGTCGTTTCGTGCTGCGGCTGCGGTGCGCCATTGCGCCGCTTTAAGAAAAGCCCAATACGCTTCGATTTGAACCTGGCGAATTTTGGCTGTCTCTTCGCATTTCGCCGAAGGCCAGAAGGCTTCGTTACTGAACTACGGCGAGGCTGGCTTTTTTTAAGCCGTCGTAACGACGACTGTGGGCTAGCTCCCTTTCGTTTCGAATGCCTGGCCAAGATTGTGCGGTTACGGATTGACTGAGACCTTCGATCTACCACCGGTGGATCGACAATCAACTGTCGGCCGCGCCGGCGGGCTGTGAAAGCTCGTGGAGCTGCGCTTGCAGGTCAAGGATTTGTTTCTGCAAATTCACAACGTCCCCGGCGCTGAGTTGGGGGAGTTTTATTCGGTTCTTCGCCACGTCAAGCTGGCGACGCAACACAGCCTGGCGAATGCCGAGCCACCATTTCTCCACCATGGTTCCGGCATTGGGCGGCACTTTCTCCAGCAACCATGAAGAAACCAACGCTTCGTCTGCCGAGGAGAGTGTGGCCATAAAGGCATTGAGTGAGGCGGCGTCACTGGGGCGCAAGCCGCTCTCGAGAATGCGGACAAGGATTTCCGCATCTGGCACTTGCCCGAGGACCTCCGGCCAATTTTGCTCGCGAAGAAAATCTCGCGCTTCTTCATCTCGCAGCGCCAAGAGGCAAAGCATCGCGATGTCATGCCGCGGTGCTGGAGCGATTGGTGCAGACGCTGCTTTGATTGTCTCGGCACGTTCGCGCTGTGGCTTCGGTAAGAGCGTTTCAAAATCTGACATCGAAACACCGAGTCTCGAACTGACTTTGCTTATCAGTTCACCACGCAAGAATGGATCTCGGGTATACGATATCGCGACTGCCATTTGCCTAGCCACCTGCATTTTCGCCGTCATAGATGTTAGGTCCGTCTGCTCAGCAGAACGAACGATCCAGTAATCGAAGAACTCCGGAGCTTCGGCAACACGTTTTTCAAACGCCTCTTTTCCCTCGCGCCGAATCAACGAGTCCGGATCCTCACCCACCGGCATTTCGGCAATACGGACAGTCAGCTGATACGCGAAGGCATTGAACCATGCGCGGTCCTTTTGCAGGAGCGCCTCAAGCGAACGCTCGGCCGCTTTTTGTCCGGCTGCGTCCGCATCAAAGCAAAGAACAACTTCATCGACGAAACGCTTCAGAACCCGCGCCTGGCTCTCGGTAAACGCCGTCCCCTGGGGAGCAACCACGTTCGCAATTCCCGCTTCGTACAGAGCGATTAGATCAAGCTGGCCTTCGCACACGACAGCGCAATTTGCCTCAATCAATGCGCGCTTGGTTTTGTGCAGACCAAAAAGTACGTTGCCCTTTCGAAAAAGCGGTGTCTCCGGCGAATTCAAATATTTCGCCGTTCCCTCCTCGTCTTTCAGAAGTCGGCCGCTAAACGCAATCACTTCGCCGATGTCGTTGCAGATTGGAAACATGATCCGTCCGCGAAAGCGATCATACGATGTTCGTTTGGCGTTTGATGTTTCGTCCGCTACACGCTCTGCGTCGTCTTTGGTCTTAACGAGGCCACTTGCAATGAGATCGCGCGTCTCGTAGCCATGTTCGCGGGCCCAACTACCAAACGCATCCCATTCATCGGGCGCATAACCAAGGTGCCATCGCTTCGCAATTTCTGCCGTGATCCCGCGCTGCTTCAGATATTTCCGCGCCGGTTCAGCGAATTCCTTCTTGATCAAATTCTCATGAAACCATGCGGCAGCCTCCCCATGCAGCTGTAGCAAAGTGCGACGAGTTTCATGTTGCCGATCTTCGGCACCGCTCGGACCCCGCTCTTCAATTACCGGGATGCCGACGCGCGCCGCCAGCTTGCGCACGGCGGAAGGAAAATCAATGTGCTCATAATCCATCACAAAGCGGAAAACGCTTCCGCCTACTCCGCATCCAAAGCAGTGGAAAGTTTGTCGCTGCGGGCTGACATGGAACGACGGCGTCTTCTCCTGATGAAATGGGCAAAGCGCCTTGAAATTTGCCCCTGCGCGTTTGAGCGGAAAATACGAACCGATCACTTCGACAATATCGTTCGCTGCGGCGATCTGCTCGATGGTTTGTGATGGAATTGCCACAGGCAGATGGCAAACTTATCCGCGCCGGACGAATTGAAAACATGAAGATGTTATTGTCGATCCTGGAGATCAATAGTGGGACGACGCGGAGGTCGTCCCTCCAAGTCGCGCTCCCCGTGGTCACAATTTTCGCCGCTTCATTTTTCATCGCGTCTGCAACCTCTCAAGCACGCGACGTCATTCACAAAGGTTACGTGGTCGTAGTCCCACTGCGCGGCGAAGTTTCTCCGTCTCTCCTGATGTTTCTGCGGCGCGCCGAGAAGGCAGCCGAAGGCAGTGGCGCCTCGGCAATGATCTTCGAGATGGACACGTACGGCGGGCGACTGGATGCGGCGGCCGACATCGTGAACGCGCTCAATCGCATCACCATCCCCACTTACACATTCATTAACTCAAACGCCGGCTCGGCGGGGGCGATCATCGCGCTCGCCACACAGCATATCTACATGGCGCCGGTGAGCGCGATCGGCGCCGCCGCCCCCATTCTGCCGACCGGTGAAGACCTTCCGCCGACCGCGCGCGAGAAAACGATCTCATATTGGTCCGCGCTCATTCGCAGCTCCGCGGCTCGCAACGCGCACAATCCCGATATTGGCGAAGCGTTCATGAACAAGGACAAGGAAGTAAAAATTGGAGACCGTCTGATCCACCCCAAGGGAACGCTTCTCACGCTCAACGCGCAGGAGGCAATAGAGCGCATCAACGGCAAACCGTTGTTGGCGGATGGCATCGCTGATTCGATTGTCGATCTAACGCAAAAAGCCGGGCTTAAAGGCGAGATCGTGTCGCTAAATCCGAGCGGCTTTGAGCACCTCGCTTTTTGGATCACTACCCTCGCACCATTACTTTTACTGGGCGGTATCATCGGCGCTTATCTCGAATTCAAAATTCCCGGGGCGAGTTTACCGGGAATTATTTCAGCGATCTGTTTTGCGCTATTTTTTCTCGGCCACTACTTGGCAGGCTTGGCTGGCTGGGAAGTCGTCGCTCTCTTTGCCGTTGGGATGGTGCTCGTTTTAATCGAAATCCTCTTTTTCGCGCACTCCACGATCGTCTTCGGCGTAGTCGGGGTCTTTCTTATGCTTGCCTCATTACTTTGGGCAATGATCGATCGGTACCCAGGCGAGACATTTTTCCCAAAAGGACGCATGCTCGCCGTTCCACTGCTCAATCTTTTTATCGCCATCGTGGCGGCAGTGCTTGTGATCGCCATACTCGCTCGTTTTTTGCCGCGGACGAGCCTTTATCGCCGATTCGCTCTGATGACCTCGAATCCGCGAGGTCCATCCTTGGCTGGCGCGCCACATAAATTTGCCACCACGCTCTCGCTGACGCCGGGAACGCAGGGCACAGCGATCACCATCTTGCGACCGAGCGGAAAAGCCCGTTTCGCCGATCACGTCGTCGATGTTGTCACTGAGGGAGAATTTATTGCGCCACAAACGCCGATCACCGTGATGCAAACGGACGGAATGCGAGTTGTGGTCAAGCGCACAACGCAAGTCTGAATGGATTTAGCCGCCAGCCACGACTCGAACAAATTCGACCTTATCGCCTTCGGCCAGTAATCGTTCCGGCCATTCGTATCGATGCAAGGCAACGCCATTGTACTCGACCAAAACGGATTGTGGCGGCAGTTGGTAACGATCAATTAGTTCGGCGATTGTTTTCGCGTCGCGCGTTTCGATGCGTTCGCCATTGAGGAAGATTGTCATGCGGCAGAAGCGTAGCTTCGGCGGTCATAGGCCGCCGCTTCCGCAAAGATCGTCATGCGCCCCATACGAGTGGCCGCGAATGAAGACGAACGCGCTTTCCTCTGCGGCGACAAAATCGAACATCGAACGTCCAACAATCGAATCAGCAACACCGCCAGTCTCGCGTGTGTGGGCTTCGATCTTCGATGTTCGGCGCTTGGTGTTCGATGTTTCTGTCATGTGCCGGAAAGAGCTTGGTCCCAATCTTTCCACACCGGTTCTAAGCCGCGCTGTCGAAGAACTGTGGCTATTTCGGTAGGAGAACGCTCATCGCTGATCTCGAATTGCCCTGTCGCAAGCTGGTCTTCTCCGTTCTGGAATTCGGGGGCGACAATGCGACCGCGGATGGTGCGGTGCAGATGTTGGCTGCCTTGACGAGTATAGCCGCCGGGTTCGGTATGGCTTCCAGCACTCATCATTGTCACGCCTAACGACACCAGTGAATCGCGGAATGATGCCCGTTCGCGGGTGCTTAGGACAATACCCACCTGCGGGAAAGTGATGCGCAATGCACAAACTAATTGCGCCAGTTCGCGGTCGCTTATTGGGAAAAGGGGCCGAAAACCGCCCGCCGCTGGCCGTAATCGAGGCAAACTCACGCTAATCTGAGCTTGCCAGCAGCGCTTGAGCAGATACTCCAGATGGGCCGCGAGAGCGACTACTTCTTCCCGCCAGGCTGATAACCCAAAGAGCACCCCGATTCCAACGCGGCGAAATCCAGCTCTGTAGCAGCGTTCAGCGCAATGGAGCCGAAAATTAAAATCGCGCTTCGGTCCAGCGGTATGCATTCCGGCGTACACCGCGCGGTTGTACGTTTCCTGATAAACTACCAGCCCCTCCGCACCAGCCTCCACAATCGGCAGGTAATCCTCCGTTTCCATCGGACCGACTTCGATCGAAATTGATGAGAAATCTGGCCGAAGAGCCTGGACGCATTTGGCCAGATAGTCCCGGCTCACGAATTTCGGATGTTCGCCAGCGACGAGAAGGACTTGACGAAAACCCTGGCCAGCAAGATGACGCGCTTCCGCCACCACCTCATCAACATTGAGCGTGACACGCAGAATCGGGTTATCCCGCGAGAAACCGCAATATCGACAATTGTTGATGCACTCGTTAGAAAGATAAAGCGGCGCAAAAAGACGCATTGTCCGGCCAAAATTCTGCAACGTGAACCCGCGCGAGATTTGCGCCATCGCTTCGAGTTCCCGATCGGACTTCGGTGCGATCAGATGCTCAAACCGGTGAACCAGCTCCGATTTCCTGAGAGCCAAGCTGTCTAAGGTTTCAACGAACGGCATCGGCACAATTTCGAGCGCATACCAACGTTCGCAAACGCCAATCGTTCCCGATCAAGGAACTCTTTCAACCAAGCGTTCCATAGAGGTGAGACTGCCGCGTAAAAAAGGCGCCGTTCGGACATCCGAACGCCGCCTTCGCAATTGCGGTTGGTCGATCTTAGAAGGCGAAATTAACGCCGGTGCGCACCATGCCGAAGTTGTTATTCGGGCCATTTACCACATTCCAGCTGAAATCACTGACCCAGCCGATATGCGGCGTGATGCGGACTTCGATGCCGCCACCGAATTGGCCGATTCCCTCGGATGTCGAACCAGTTTGTTGAGTAGTGACAACGTCGTGCGGCTCGCCTTCTTCAACGTCAGTACCTAACACGAAATGTGTCCTCTGACCGCCTCCAAAGACGCCTCCACCACCAGCAAAGACGTATGGCGCGAACCGCGTGCAGGAGATCGGGTAGCGTAAGGTCAAAGTACCCAGGACTGCACCGATCGCGTTGTTCTCGCGCTGAACACTACGCTCAAAAATGCCCTCACTGAAATCAATAAAGACATCTTCATGCCCTTGCCTCGCATCCACGACCCAGCCTTCAATCCCGACGCCGAAGTAACGGTGGAAGAAGTATTTGACGTCAATACCACCGCCCCAGGCGTGATCGGCCTCAATGTAGCGATCATTTTCCCAATTGTTTCCCGTAAACACGTAAGTGCCCCAAAGGCTCACGTTAAACTCGTTATCCGCGTACCACTGCGGGCACGGTGGCGGCGCGACTTGCTTTATCTCCTTTCCAGAATAGGTCTCACTACCAGCAAAGGCGACCGAGTTGATCGCGGCGATACCCAACAGGGCCGACATTAATTTCCCCATCTTATTTCTCCTTTCGGTCGAGCTTTTCCCAACAACTTTGAACTCCAAATATTTTGGAGCACAAAGCATTAACGAAACTCGCCGATTCTGTGGATGCCGCGAGTTTGAGCGAGTCACCCAAGATTGCAAGAAATAATTTTAGGCGTTAAACGGATTTAAGCTGTGAGCTCCAGCCCGGTATTTGCATCGGTGATGATGAACTTTTCGTGGTGAAACGTCGGATCTCCACGAAACATAAGACGCCCCGCGTAACGGCGCTCCAGCTCGATGAGCAATTCTTCGTCCTCCTCCTTCAATCGTTTAAGCACATCGGGGTTCAGGATCACGCGAAAATCGTGCACGCTGTCCTGATACTTACGCATGACGGTATTGAGAGTCCGGTGCAATTCCACACTCGTCGTCATGGAAGTCTTCACAACGCCGCGCCCGCCGCAGTAAGGACAGTTTTCATAAATTGTATCGCTGAGGCTTTCCTGCGCTCGTTGTCGCGTCATTTCCATTAAGCCGAGCGGGGAAATCGGAAGCACATGGGTCCTGGCCTTGTCGCGCTTGAGCCGTTCCTTCATCAGGTTGTAAACCATTTGCTGGTCCTTGCGGCTCTTCATGTCGATGAAATCGCCGATGATGAGGCCACCGATATTACGCAATCGAAGCTGACGCGCGATTTCATCTGCCGCCTCCAGGTTCGTCTGCAAAATTGTTTTCTCGACATTGCGCCCACCTTTGTTGCGGCCCGTATTCACATCAATGGCGACGAGCGCTTCGGTCTCATCGATCACAATATAGCCGCCGCACTTCAGCCAGACTTGCCGATGAAAAGCGTCATCGATTTGCTTTTGCACGCCATAAGTTTCGAAAATCGGCGTCGCACTGTCGTAAAAGCGGACCCGATTCCGTGCGCGCCGGGAAATCTGGCCGACCATTTCGATCATTCGATCGGTGGACTGGCGATCATCGCAGATGACTTCGTCGATCTCTTCGGTAAGAAAGTCCCGCACAGTGCGTTCAGCTAAATCAGGCTCCTCAAAAACTCGGCACGGCGCGGGATGGTCCCGAATCAATTGCTCTACTTTGGTCCATTGATCGAGAAGAAAGCGCAGGTCACGGACGAAATATCGCGCGCGCTGTCCTTCTCCGACAGTGCGAATGATAACGCCGACTCCCTCCGGAATCTTGAGCTCGCGTAAAATCTTGCGGAGACGTTCCCGCTCTCTCGGATCTTCGATCTTGCGCGAAATGCCACTTCGATCACTGAATGGCATGAGGACCAAATACCGTCCCGCAAAACTGAGATTAGTCGTAACTCGCGGTCCTTTTGTCCCAATCGGACCTTTGGTGACCTGCACGATTACCTCCGAGCCGACCGGGTAAATGTTTGGAATATCCTTTGCTGTGATTCGTTTGCGCGGCCGCTTGTTTGCCGAGCGGTCAATTTCCTCGATTCCACTGTCAAGTGCGGCCGGAATCGCATCCCAGAAATGAAGGAAGGCGTTTTTTTCGAAGCCGATGTCGACAAACATCGCCTTCAGCCCCATCTCGATGTTTCTAACTTTACCCTTGTAAACGCTGCCGACGATGTTCCGCGAGT
>QHNJ01000129.1 GCA_003218395.1 Verrucomicrobiota bacterium | reverse complement strand
CTGTCCAGGTGTTCACCTAGAGTACGTAAAAGCTGAGATAGCTTATCCCCACGCATTTGTGCGAAACTGAGATTTTGTCTTTTTCTCTGTCCTTGCGCATCGAGTCGTGCAATATCGAGAGGCCCATAACACAGCCATCCATCACCCCCGGTTAGCTGGATACTTTCCTGGTCGGTTCCTGAATCCGAAACAGTCTCGGCGAGACTATTCCGGGTCCCTCTTAGGGATTGGCTCCGCACTAAATAAGAATCGCCCTCTCTCTCTAACCTAAATGCTTCAACGCGGAGCTTTTCCAGGGACTGACCGATGGCCCGTAAAGATTTGGCGTAAGGCATTTTCGGACCTCCTTGGTTACTCTCAAGTGAAGGTCGCGGCAAGCCCTCTCTGTTGCAGTGAATGGCGCACCTATAACGCCACCCGGGGCTAGCTGTCAATGACAATACCCGGCAACACCGCCGTACCGTGTCAGTAGCTGACGGTAGGCTTATGTTCGTAAGCTCTTGATTAGATTCGTCTCAGAGGATGGCATCTCCGTTGCTCCCTGTTCATACCAACGTTCAATAAATGGGAGGCACTTATGAAAAAGGTGATCTTGCTGACTGTCGCTCTTGTCATTGACTGGCTTTCGGTGGCTATGGCGCAGGTATGGGTCAATCCTCAAGAGTTCACCCATTAGAGTGCACGCCCAGCGAGCGCTTAAAGGTTTGAAGATGTCATCAGAACCGGGAAAAAGGACGCTGTGTTCTCAGATCGCATTGGTGTTTGTCGGTGTGGGACTCTTTGCGCTCGTTAGCGCAGTGGTCATCTTTTTTTTGTTCGGTGTTGACAGCAGTTGGCGTGTCCTGCCGTTCGGGATTTTATTTCTAATCTGGGGGCTGCTGCTGATCAGGGCGAGCACTTTGAAAAGTGACTCTTCTCACCGATCAGCGAAGGAAATCTCAGTCTCACCGTCCAGATTTCAGGATTTTTTCAGGCCTCCCGACGATGCGGAGATGTGATGGCCACGTTCCTCTATAAAGATTTTCTCATCATTGCCACTGGCCTCTTCGACAAAGATACAGGACTCTGGCTACCAATCGTTGACATAAGCTGGTGGTCAGCCGCCGGGCGTGGGTCTCATACCATAACCCATTCAGTTCCTTCGTTCGTGGCCAAGCAAGAGGCTGAAACTTTCGCAGTTTGAAACCGCTAAAGCTTGGGTCGATGAACGACTTAAGGCGGCTTAAGCGACCGGCTTGATGGGGTGGTCGGTGTAACTCCCGTGATCACCGCTCAAAACTCACCGATAGCGGCAATGAAACTAAAGATGAAACCGGATTCACCAATGATCAAGCGACCAGAGTGGCCTGTTCTACGAATGAGATGTTTACTCTGTGGCCACCTAAATTGTCCGGACTGTCGAGACGTGTCGTTTTCTATCTTGGCGTGTTGTAAATGCCGAGCGAGAGCCATTAAGCGCCTAGAGAATCTCCGGGAGCTTCAAGACAAAAAAGATGGAGGCAAATGACGACCTCACTAATTCGCTCTAGAAATATTGAAGAAGCGTAGCATCCGTTACGGAAATCGGAAGCCTTCTCCGGAATTTTCCGTACTAAAGCACGTTAACGGGAAGACAATTTCGCCGGCAGGGGACGCTGACTTTTGTGGGCTTCGATATCCCGTAGCGCCGCCGTCTCTTGTAGAGACTTATTCACCGCGTCCAGGCTCCTGATAGCGTCCTCCAATTTCCGCCTTCTAGCGTTCAGTTCATAGATCTCTTTTAGGAGCCTGGCTTGAGGTCCTTTGTCAGCAGACATCGGCATTTTGTCCCCCTTTGAAAAGATAAACGCTTTAGATACTACCTGGGGCAATTTTTTCCACCCAGACTCCTGTTACTTGCGGCCAACTTACTTGAATGTCGGAGGCGGGATGCACACCGGGATAAACTGCATCCGGGCGCAACAATCAAGGCGTGGCACAACTACGACTGCGGTGATGGGGTCGCTCCGTAAAGAACTATCCGCAAGAGGGGTGCCATCCCCAAAAACAAGGATATTGAGGCACTTTCAAATGCCAAAGAATACCTTAAAGTACAAAGAAGAACCATTTTGTAACATTTTTGTCCATCTCATTCTGATTGGGTACGTTTCTATCACGTCCAGCGAGCGATCCAACGACGGCTTCACCGCGAGCATCTCAGGACGGGCGTTGATCATCTGGTTTCCCATAGCCGGATCTTTAGCCCACGCGGGCACAAGGCCCCATTGGCAAAGCTCCCGCACTTCGGACGCCATCGGCTATCGAGATTCCAACGGATGCGGATCTCTCTGAACTCACCTGGGGTGAAGTCATATCTTCCGCACATTAGGAACAGCTCCAATACTCACGGAACCACAGCACCGCAAGAAAGATGGATTTGCCCGCCGTTGGCAACAGCCAATCCAGTCCGAACGGTATCAGATAGTATCCCTCAGCAAAGGCGATTATGTGGGTTACGACCAAGAATAGAATGCGCTTGACCCAGCACGGAAGGTTGGCAAGTTCCACGCTACTTTTTGAACCAGGTAATAACAACGCCCCAAACGATGGCAAAGAACCCGACAACGATAAGCACCAGTCCCACTGGCGGCATGATGAACGCGAGGCCCGCTCCTATCACCACAAGTCCGATTCCGGCTGCCAATGGATTCATCGCCCGCCGACGTTCCGGGTGCGTCGTTTCTTGGGTTTGATGCGCCTCCTCCCGCATGATGGTGGCGGCCTCTCTGAGTTCCTCCTGGCTTTCCGGGTCTGTCTCCCGGATCAGGCGGCCTATTTCACGCGCGAGCCGTTCTATCTCTTGTTCTCGTTTTTGCTGATCTGAAGCCATCATTGACAGCAATTACCTCATTCTCTGCATATTCGTTGATGCGTTTCCCGCTCCTGCGCGATTTTCGCCATGAACTCTTCTCGCGTGATGAGACCTTCCTCAATCACTATACTCCTTACTCTGTGCCAGGATTGAACGGCCAATACGTCTGGTATTTTTGGCAGGCAGGTTGAGCATAGCTTTGAGCGGCTAAACACCCGCATCCGGCTATATCAGACTTGAGATTAAAACCAGCGCTGCCAAAAATAATGATCTAGCGCTCTGCATAATGTTCAAGTGGTTTGTGTCCTCCTTTATCCTCCTTTCTATTTTAAAAAACGATGTGGCGAGCGCCATGCCAGACAAGGAGAATCGTGACCAGAGGATCTTCTTGTTCATGGCATCCAGCTCCTACCGCAATGGTATGCCACAAACTGAAGCTTATGAAATCACATTTTTAGAGAGTCAATTCATGCGTCCGGCTTCGATCTTGGCGAGATCGAGGAGTCCATTGATCAGGTTCAGAAGATGCTCGGAGCTCACGAGAACCTTTTCGACTACAGGGAGTAGCAGATTTGCTCGCTAGCCGAGGCTAACGGCGTTCAAAGACAAAAATCGGGGCTCCTGGCTGTTAACAATCAACGAAAGTGAAGTCGGACCCGCCTGGACTATCAACTCAAGGCCTGACGTAAAACAGGCTCCAACTTTTCCCACAGTATTACCAAACCAGAGAATGCGGACAGGGCTTCTTTTACGCTTTTGAGGACTGCGCTGACAATGGCGGGCCGTTTCTGCTCAGACTTTGCCAAGACTTGCGAGATCAAAAAGAATAGTTGTTCGACAATGGCTTTGCGTATGGCCTGGTCAAGTTCCCTACTGTCCAGTACAGCTTGGGCGAACTCCTGAAGCGATTCAGATAAGGCGGGATCGCCGTTTTGTTTTACGTAACTCAGAGCTACATCAATTGCCTGCGCCTGCCCGGTGTTAATCGCGCCGACGACACTCTGATCTACTCTGATATTGTTAAACGTTATCGGTTGGCGCTGGACTACTTTGGTAATCTCAATTCGCGACCCTATACTTCCAACTGCTGCCCCGGTAATGGACTCCACTTCGCCCAACAAGAAGTTAATCCTCGCTGTATTTTGCTCAAGCTGAAATCGGTCCATGCACTCTAAGCAGATCACTGCACCGTTAGAGAGCTGATACATGGAGGGTTTGCCGCATTCTTGGCAAGTTATCATATGTGCCCCGATACTAGCTGGGGCAGTTTTTCTTGCCACTCGGATTCCTATTACTTGCTTGCGGCCAACTAACTTGAATGTCGGAGGCGAGATGCACGCTGGGATAAACTGCATCCAAGCGCAACAATCAAGGGCGTGGCACTTATTACGGCTGCCGTGATCGGTCGGGGTTGGTCCGTAAAGATCCTTACGCAAGGCAAATGCCATCCTAAAAACCAAGGATATTGGAGCACATTGAGACCAACAAGAATACATCAAAGGACAAAAACGATCATTTTGTACGATTTTGAACTTTTTGCAGACTGAAAGGCAGATAGCCGCCACCCCGGTTTCATAACACCGGGCTTAGCTTGTCGGATGGGTGTCTAAAACAACAACGGGATGAGGTTGAAATATGAGGAGCTTTCAGAGGACTGTCTAACATACAAGGTTATTACAAAATCTGAGTCTAGAAAATGAAAAGGACGCATGTCGAGACGGGGAGATGCTATGAGAACTGGCGCGGGAAGTATAAGCTCGACAAAGAGATGTTAACCAGGACGCCGACATATTATATTTATCGCAGCGAGGAGAACGCGGATGCGACGCTTCCACGTTTCGGCAAAATGATGACCTGAGCGATGGTTGTCACGTTTGCGCAATTGCGCAAATTCGCAACTCTCTTCGCGGCACTTTCACGTTTTGAGAATTGTCAAAACGTCAAAATGCGCGGAGCGCGACAAAACGAGAGCAGCCAGACATTACTAGCCACGACAGATGGGGGG
>QHNJ01000022.1 GCA_003218395.1 Verrucomicrobiota bacterium | reverse complement strand
GCGACTTTGGCCAGGGCGATGGGATCAACTCCAACCGCACGGCATTTTCGGGCACAGACATCTGGCTCAACTGGCATCAATTTCCCGGAGCGCAAATCAAAGTCGGGCAATGGAAAGCGCCCTTCGGACTGGACCAGCTTACTGCGGACACGTCCCTGTACACTATCGAACGCACTTTGCCGACCGGCGCGATCACGCCGGATCGGCAGATCGGTGCTCAGCTTTGGGGAAAGCCTTTTACGAACATTTGGCCTGAGCAGAAGGATTTGTTGACCTATTACGCCGGCATCTTCAACGGGAACGGCAAGAACACGACCGTTAACGACAACAACAACTTCATGTATGTAGGCCGGCTGGAGTCGACCTTGTTCCAAGACGTTTTCGGTAAGGGATCCTTTCTCAAGCTTGGCGGCGACGTACTCAACAGCCGCGATGACAAGGGGGTAAATATCTCGCAATCGGGGAACCTTCTGGTCAACGCTGATGGGTCCCTCTCGCCATTTACGCTCCCTGGCGCGGATGAAAGAACGGCATGGAGCGTGGACGCCTGGCTCAAAGTGGGTCCCTTTGATTTAATTGGTGAATACCTTCAGGAAAAAGTCAACGGCCGCACCGTGAACGGAGTGCCACCAGGGTTCGCCGACTTTACGACGGACGGCTTCTATGTAACCGGAGGCTATTTCCTGATTCCGAAGAAGCTTCAAGCCGTGGTTCAGTGGCAGGATTTAAACCCCGGACAAAAGGGTGACGACGGGCTCTATTCGATCTTGGGCGGCCTCAACTACTACATCCACGGGGACGATCTCAAGGTGATGGTTAACTATATTCACACCTGGTCGGATTTCCGCCAAGCCAATCCCGAGTTTGGTCAGGATCAGTTCGATCAAGTCCTCGGGCGCGTGCAAGTAATGTTCTAAACGGACACCTTCACTGATTAAGCACAACGCAGTTAGGTTAGCGGAAGCCCGCCGGGAGAGGGTCTCGGCGGGCTTTTCGCCGAATAATTACCGTGCGAGAGCGCTGATTTTTTAAATAAAATGCCAATCTTAAGCGCAGCTCGATTTTCCTTTGAGCGACCGTTTGGGCCCGAACCAGGTTCCGTCCGTTGTGTGCGAGCGGCCTGGATTTCGGACGTGCATCTGGGGACGCGTGGCGCGAACGCGGGCGCACTGTTGGATTTCCTGCGCGATTACGAATTCGACACTCTCTATGTTGTGGGGGACTTGATCGACATCTGGCAGTTGCGGCGCAGTATTTATTGGCCGCAACAGCATAACGACGTCATTCAAAAGATTCTTAGGAAATCGCGTAAAGGCACGCGGACCATTTACATCCCCGGTAATCACGATGATCTGCTCGCCAAATTTTACGGCGCCTATGGCAACATCACCGTGCAGAAGCATGCCATTCATCGTCTGGTCGATGGCCGCCGGATGCTTGTAATCCATGGGCATGAGCTCGATTCAGTGGTGCAAAACGTGAAGTGGCTCGCGTTCGCGGGTGATCTTGGCTATCAGTTCTTGCTCTGTCTCAACCCGGCGATCAATCTCGTGCGCCGCCGATTCGGTCTCGGTTATTGGTCACTGAGCGCATTCGCCAAACAACGAGTTAAGGACGCGGTCAGCTTCATCGGCCGATTCGAAGAAGAGATTGTTCGTTACGCGAAGAAATTTTCTGTTGACGCTGTCCTCTGTGGTCACATCCACAGCGCAGCGATCCGCCAATTCGGCGCCGTCACCTATTACAACTGTGGTGATTGGGTGGAAACCTGCTCGGCACTTGTTGAGGAAAGGGATGGCAAGGTCAACATGGTTAATTATTTGCCGTGGGCCCAACGGGTGCAAATGCAGTCGCCGCGGCGCGAACTTGTAGGCTCCGGCGTATGAAAGCAAAGATGAAACGCAAACGAACCCGCCGTCGAAGATCGCGGGAGGCGTCACCGGTGACCATGCTTGAATCCGAACTTCACGCGCTACACCGCGATTTACGAACGATTGCTAAAGCATACATCGCGCGTCTCGAAAATGATCTGCTTGTCTGTCTCGCCGCGCTGAGGTCATATGGACCGATCGAGCAGGTCTCTCGCGAAATGTTGCACCAAGTCCGCGATCTCACGATTGTCGTTCGCAATCGCAAATTGAAACCGGAAAAAGGCCGGCGGAAAGACTTGCGCAAGATCGATTCGCTGATTGCCGACCTGATCTCAACCATCGGACAAAAGAACTGAGCGCTAATCACGTTGGAAAACACTCACGACATCCATACGTCCTCGAAGCCCAGCGGCGCGGTCCGAAGATGGCCGCAGAGTCCAGAGTGGCGACGTGGACTCAGCGATTTTGAAGACGTCCGGCCGCAGGCCGACGAATTGACCGAGGATTTAACTGCGCTCGGCATTTCGCCGCTGCCGTTTTGATCCTGCTGGAGACTGTCGCGAAGGTCGCGTATTGATCGAAATCATGGGACCTCCGCGGGGGGACGGCTGTCGGTTGCAAGCCGAGCTGCGCGATGTTCCGCCGGCCGATCTAGCTCCTTGCGACGACTATGTCACTAAAAAACTTCCAGCTAGCCCGAACTTTTATTACTGCCCGGTGCACAGGTGTTGTACCAAAGTGCCGGTATAACGATTGTGCTTGGTGCGATAGCCGGTCGACCAGAGTTCCATGTTCGATCCCATGCCGGCCAAACCGAGAAGCACACCTCCAGTTGAAGCAGGTGCAACTGGCGTCCACGCTGTACCGTCCCAGTGCTCGATCAGCGGGGCGAAGTCAGGATCATTGCCCACTGAGCCGACGGCCCAGACGTTGCTTGGATCAAACGCCACGATACCCCAAAAGTCATTGTTCACATTATCGCCCTGGCGCGGGCTGGGAACGACCGTCCATATGCTCCCGTCCCAGTGTTCGGTAAGCGTGCGATCGAGAATTCCGTAATCCGGGTCGCGTACAATTCCTGCCGCCCAGACGTCGTCGGAAGCCAATGCAGTCACCGATGTCAGCCAGTTCTGATCGATATTGTGTCTCTGGAGTGGACTCGGCGTCGGGACTTGGGTCCAGCTGCTGCCATCGAAATGCACCGCGTAGGTGTAGTCGCCCTCGCCATCGTGGGGGAGTTGTCCCACTGCCCATACGTCGCTTTGGTTAATTGCGGTAACCGAACGGAGAAATACCGCATCGTCCAAAAGGGTCTTCGTCCACGTTGTGCCGTCCCAGTGCTCGATCAATCCTTGACCTACGTAGTTCGTGGACCCGACGGCCCAAACATCATCAGGCGCGATGGCAGTGACACTGGTTAACCATCCTTCGCTAGTGCCGTCTTGTATGATAGTCCACGTGCTTCCATCCCAATGTTCGATCAACGTCCGATAACCGCTTATCAGGTCCTCTTCATAACCCACCGCCCACACATCACTGGAGGATAAGGCCGCTACCCCGAACAAAATACTTATGGGTAGCGACGGATGCGGGGTTTGTATCACCGCCCAACTTGTGCCATCCCAGTGTTCGACTAAAGCGTGGTCGTAGTCAGTGCCAGAGAAGCGTCTCCACTGACCGACCGCCCAGACGTCCGTCGAGGAGAGCGCCGCCACTGCGTTCAGCGAGTTGAAGTCGCCAAATTGGCGGGTCACATCCACTGCTGGAACGGTGTGCCACCGGCCGTCACAAATGATTGCGCTCACTTGCGCCTGCGATGGTGCGCTTGCGCCTAAGAGAGATAGAGCTAGCGTCGCTACCGCCACATAATAATTGCGCATTGCGTATTTCAGTAACGGTTTGAGTTCGGACCGGTTTCTTTTGGCATGAGGTTTATGCTCCTTATTTGATGTTATGGTATTCTGCTTTTGCCCGTCGCAAAGTGAGCATGCAGCGTTTTCGTGTCGATCAAAATTGCGTCACCCGTAATTTTTAAACTTTCAATGGAACGCCTGGCTGCTTCTTCGTTGCCGGCCCCGCACGCGTGGCTCACCAAGACCGGAATGTAACCGAGGTCAGCTCCGTGACGCGCAGTTGCCTATATTCCGATTTCTGTAGCAACGCCTACGATGATAAAGACATTAATTCCGCAATCTCGCAAAACCAGATCGAGCCACGTGCCTTCAAACAGGAAAGTGCGACATATTCGGCCATGGGCTTCTTGCTGCTTATTTGGATGCAGCAATTCATCATCGCTCCCAACCGATTCTGGCTTGGGTTCAATTAGCGAGAGTGGCTCTTGCGGCTGCTGAGCGATCAACCTTTGGAAAGCTGTGGCCAGATGACGCGTCACCGGATCGTCACGCGATTTTGACAATTCGTAACCTGACGCGGCGCGCTCCCCGGTTTATCCAACGCTCAACTATGAGCGTGATTACAGTGAAACGAACGGTGATCAAACGAACGCCATACCGGCGATCACTGGCTCTGAGGTCATTCCTCGGATTAACCCGAAGTTATTTCGCGAGCGAAAAGAGTTGGGAATTTGCCATTGAAGCGTTGCTTTTTGTCATCCTCCTGGCGATCTCGGCCTGGCCAGTCGTCGCAGCTGTAGATGCGCTGAACGAATTTCTCCAGCACACGCCGAGCTGAGCGCGCGTCCATGTTGTAGCTCCGAAAGCTTTCGGGGCGATGCCGACCGGGATTTTAGGATCCAACCACGGAACCGGGGTCAGCGACCCCGGCTACAATCGTTTCTTCCCGAACGCGAAAATCTCGACCGCGACATTGATCGCCATTAGCATCCTGATCTTGCACGAATGAAGACGGGAATTCCAAACAGTCGCGAAATCGAACGCAAGTTTTTGCTGAAGCGGCTGCCTGAGAAACTGAACCGTTCGCGGCGTTATATCATCGCACAAGGTTACCTGGCAACAGAGCCCGCAGGCAGGCATGTTCGCCTCCGAAAAAAAGGGAAAACCGCGTCGCTGACCTTCAAAGTGGGCCGCGGTGCACACCGGGAAGAGCGCGAGATCAAGCTCAGTCCCAAACAATTCGCCGCGCTCTGGCCAGCGACCGCGGGCAGAAGATTACGCAAGTTGCGCCACGAAATTCCCTGGAAAGATCTGCTGATCGAGATTGATATTTATCGCGGCAGACATTCCGGCCTGGTGGTGGCGGAAGTGGAATTCCCGGACCGTGCAACGTGCCGAAGGTTCAAGCCACCTTCCTGGTTTGGGCGGGAGGTGACGGGCGAAAAACGGTATAGCAACGTGAGACTGGCCAACGAGTAAGCAAAGAATATGGGCTACCGTTTGAAATTGCGCGAGCCGTTGCCGGAAGGACTAAAGCGAGTCTTTCGCGAACAGATTGATTCCGCTCTGGAGCTCTGCCGGCACCCTGCCAGGCAACGCGGCGTCACTGTCCATGAAGTTCGTAAGCATCTTAAAAAATTGCGCGCGGCGATGCGCATTAGTGTCGCCGAAGTCGGGAAAAATCAGCATGCCCGCGAGGATCGTTGCGTGCGCGAAATCGGACGGCTCGTGTCCGATTTGCGCGATGCGCAGGTGCGACTGCAAACGTTAATTCAATTACGCGACGAGAAGGCCAAAGGCTCGGGCGAAAACCACTTTCCGCACATCGAAGAGCTATTGTCGCTGGAGCGGGAAAGTTTTTCGGCTGCATTTGCCGGCTGGCAAAGACAAGCGATTCCGAGGCTGGAACGCGTGGGGGGACGCCTTTCGAAATGGCCGCTGGCCAGCATAACCTGGAAGCAAATCTGTGGCACAGTCGGAAAGACATACAAACGCGGCCAGCGTGGACTCGCGAAGACGATCAAGAAACCGGAGCCAGAAAATTTTCATGCCTGGCGCAAGCGGGTAAAAGACATCTGGTATCAGTTGCGCATTTTGCAACCACTCAACCGGGTAGTCTTAGAAAGGATTGGCACCGACGCGGAGATTTTAGGCGAATTGCTGGGCCGCGAACACGATCTCGATTTTCTCCTGGCGCGCCTGGAGAATGAAGGCGGCGATGAAACGCTGCGCGATGAACTCATGCAATTGCAAAAGCTAATCCGCAAACGCGGCGGACGACTGCGGCGCGACGCGCTCGAACTCGGCCGACGCTTTTACGCGGAGCCATCCAAGGCATTCGCCAAGCGTATCTCGATCTTTGTGGGCAAACGGAAAGTCTGAGGAGAACAGGCTGAAGAGACAAACTTCAAGGAGCGGCGGCTTCCCAGCCGCTGTGTCCCTTGACGGCTAGGAAGCCGTCCTTCCTTGTTACCCTTCAACCGGCAATTAACCCATACTAGCCCCCCGCTGGGCGCCGCTGCGTTTCGAAAAGACTGTTGTTTGGTTCCTGTTCGTGGGATGCTCGATCATCCCAGTATGAAACAAAAAGTTCTATTCATTTGTGTCCACAACAGCGCCCGCAGCCAAATGGCCGAAGCGTTTCTTAACGAGATTTGCGGCGATTATTTTGAAGCGCACAGCGCCGGGCTGGAACCCGGCACGCTCAACCCGCTGGCAGTCGAAGCGATGCGCGAGATCGGGATGGATATTTCGCAAAATCAAACTCAATCCGTGTTCGATGTTTTCAAATCCGGCGAGCTGTTCGCGTACGTAATCACAGTATGTGACGAAAGTAGCGCCGAATGCTGCCCAATCTTTCCCGGGGTGACCAAGCGATTGCACTGGAGTTTTCCCGATCCTGCCGCGCTCGCTGGCACGCGCGACGAGCGCCTCGCAGGCACGCGCAAGATCCGGGATCAGATACGGGCGCATATCGAAATGTGGTGCGACGAAATGTGCGCGGTCGCGGCGGGCGCAACCGATTCGATTCCGCAGCGATAAGATCGAGCTCAAGCGAATTGCACTCTTCGATCTGTCTTCATCCGCGTCATCCGCGGTTGCCTTCTACGTCTCGTAGCAATCGAGATATTTGATTCCTGCGCCGGTGTTGAAAACGACGACGCATTCATCTGACGCAATTTTGCCGGCGGAACCGAGCGACTTTAAAGCTGCGAAGCAGGCAGCGCCTTCCGGAGAGACGAATAGACCTTCGCTTAATCCCACTTTGCGAGTGACGCGGATCATTTCTTCGTCATCGACCGCGACTGCGCCGCCGTTGGATTGGCGAAGAATATTCAGGATAAGGAAATCGCCGATCGCTTTTGGGACGCGCAGACCGGAGGCGCATGTGTGTGCGCCTGGAAATTCCGCCGCCGTGGAATCGCCGTTCTCAAACGCGCGAACGATCGGGGCGCAACCGGTGGCTTGCACGGAGAACATGCGCGGCCGTTTTTTCCCAATCCAGCCGAGCTCTTCCATTTCATCGAACGCTTTCCACATTCCGATGAGTCCGGTGCCGCCGCCCGTAGGATACAAGATCACATCGGGAAGTCGCCAATCTAATTGCTCGGCCAGTTCGTATCCGAGTGTCTTTTTGCCCTCGACGCGATACGGCTCTTTAAGCGTGGACATGTCGAACCAGCCTTCAGCTCTTTTGCGTTTGGCGATCTCAGCCCCGCAATCGGTGATGAGACCGTCGATGAGAGTGAGGTGCGCTCCAAGCTCGCAACATTCGATGATGTTCGCGCGCGGCGTGTCGCGCGGCATGAAAATGTGCGCTTCGAGACCGGCCCGGGCGGCGTAGGCAGCGAGCGCTCCACCGGCGTTGCCGGCACTGGGAACCGCGAGCTTGGTCGCGCCCAGGTGTTTCGCCATGGATACGGCAACCGCCATGCCGCGCGCTTTGAAACTTTGCGTCGGGTTCTGTGATTCGTCTTTGATCCAAAGCTGTGATAACCCGACTGCGCCACCGAATCTTGCGGCCCGAAGCAGCGGTGTCCCGCGTTCGCCGAGTGAAACCGGCTCAACGCCCTCGGGCAGCGGCAACACCTCGCGATAACGCCATAATGATTTCTTTCGAGTGGCCAACGTCTCGCGCCTAAGCCTTCGACTTGCCGCAGCAAGATCGTAAATCGCAAAAAGCGGTTTCTGGCACGCCGTGCAGAGATTTTGCAGACGTGACCAATCATGCCGGAGGTGACACGCGCTGCATTCGAGGTGGGTTACAAACATCGAAAGAAGTATTGTCCGCAGATTACGCAGATTTACACAGATTTGCTGTTTCTTGATTTCCCAAGCTGCAACAATCTGCGAAATCTGTGGACGATTCATCCGCAACCACGAGTCGAGCTGTCTCTTCAGTGCGCCGGCCATGGTATCGGCCATCGCTCACGACGCAGATCATGATCGGGCTCGTCGTGGGCGGGGTACTCGGCTGGCTGCGCCCCGAATGGGGAAACAAGATTTATTTTCTGCGCGACATCTTCATCAACCTCATTAAATCGATCATCGCCCCACTTGTCTTCTCGACCATCGTCGTGGGAATCGCCGGCGCAGGCGCATTGCGAAAGGTCGGACGCATGGGCATCAAAGCGCTGGTTTATTTCGAGATTGTAACGACTGCGGCGCTCTTCATCGGGTTGGCGGTCGTCAATTTCACAAAGCCCGGTATAGGCGTGACTCTCGCGCCAGCGAGTACCGACGTAATCAAAGCGATCGGCCAAAGTCATCCGAAGACGTTCATTGAAACAATCGTGCATGTATTCCCGTCCAGCATCATCGAATCGATGGTGCACGGCGACGTTCTTCAAATTGTGGCGTTCTCCGTGCTTTTCGCCATGGCGGTCTCGGCGATCGGCGAAAAAGGAAAGCCAATCATTCGCGCGATGGAGAGCCTCTCTCAGGTCATGTTCAAACTCACCAACTACGTCATGATGTTCGCGCCTTTTGGCGTCGGCGCGGCGATGGCGCACACGATCGGCACGCAAGGCCTCGGCGTACTTGTGAACCTGGGGAATCTAGTGCTCTCGTTGTATTTAGCCCTGATCATTTTTATCGTGTTGATTTTCGGGCTCGTTATTTTCATTGCGCGCGTACCGCTGCGGCAATTTGCGCGAGCCGTACGCGAGCCGGCTGCACTTGCGTTCGCGACGACGAGCAGTGAGTCAGCGCTGCCAAAAGCGATGGAATCGATGGAGCGGATCGGCGTGCCGAGACACATTGTCGGGTTCGTGATGCCAACGGGATATTCTTTCAACATGGATGGCTCGACGCTTTATCTTGCGATGGCTTCCGTGTTCGTGGCGCAAGCGGCCGAGACGACGATGGGCTGGCACATGGGACTGGGTCAGCAGATCACAATGATGCTAACGTTGATGATCACTTCCAAAGGCGTAGCGGGCGTGCCGCGCACCTCGTTGGTCGTCCTGCTCGCCACGTTGAACAGCTTTCTGCCGGCAGGCCTCGGACCGATTGGTGTAGCAGTCATCTTCGGCGTCGATGAATTGATGGACATGGGACGCACCTGCGTGAATCTCATCGGCAATTGTCTGGCGACGATTGTTGTCGCGCGATGGGAAGCCGAATTCGACGATGCGCGCGCGAGTGTATTTGGCACGCCCGCCGAAGCCGAGTTGGACGTGAAAGCTGGCGATGTTGCCTTTGCTGACGCGGTTGCCCAAGGCGACTAAGAACGCTTGTTTGTTTCCAAAGGTCTCCTGCGTTCTGATATGAGAATGAAACCATGGCGCAAGCTCATCGACTTTGCAGCGTGGTTCAAATCCGCCAGCCAGCGTGCCTAAAACAATGGTGATTCCGGAAGAAAGGGCGCCAGAATTTTCTTCATCAGCACAGAGCCAAACGATCTCGCGGGCAAAGGAAGTTAAGGGTTAAAAGTTACAAAGTTGTTACTTTAACGAATCACTTCCCTGCCGCCGCCACGTTTCGTGCAAAATAGGCCTGTTTTCACGGGAATAAAACATTGACAAGGCAACTCGGCCTGCTCAGACTCGTAAACCTTAACCCAATAAAATACCATGAAAAAAATTCTCGCAGCATTCTTAATATCCTCTTCAGTTGGCTTGAGCGTTATTGCTCTTGGCGTCGGCGGTTCGGCAACGACTCGACCGAACCCCAATGCGGATTCCTTCGCCCAAGGCCCGACAGAAGATACATCAAGCGCGGTCGTCCAACTCAAGGGCGATCCGCTAAGCACATATTCCGCTACCAAACCAGCTCCGGGCAAGAAAATCGATTTCAACAGTAACACCGTTAAATCGTACCGTGCCCAACTCACTGGGTTACGCAACGATTTCAGAAATTGGGTGCGCGCCAACGCGCCGAACGCGAAAATAACCAGTGAGTACGACATTTCGCTTAACGCTGTCGCCGTGCAACTTAATGGGACCTCGCTGGAGGCGATTGCAGGCGCGCCGATGGTGCAACAGGTTCAGTACAACGTCCTCTACCATCCCAACCTGAGTGAGAGCTACAAGATCATTAACGCTACGGGCGCCTGGACGGCCGCAGGCGGCAGATCCGTCGCCGGGGCGGGCATCAAGATCGGAGACATCGACACGGGGATCGACGAGACGCACCCCTTCTTCGATCCAACAGGCTTCAGCTACCCGGCCGGGTTTCCCAAGTGTGACGCAGAGGATAGCACTTCGCACCACCCTGACCAAGACTGCAAATACGTCTCGCCAAAAGTCATTGTTGCCAAGGTCTTCTACAACAAGGCCAAACAGCAGGGCCTTGATGCCCAGGCCATTCAAGATCATGGGACGCACACCGCCGGGGATGCCGCGGGAGTGACCGGCAAGACTGCGGTGATTAATGGCGTGAGCATCGATGACATGTCTGGGATCGCGCCAGGCGCGTTCCTAGGTAACTACAACGTCTTCCCAGGCGAGGTTCTCAATGCCCGCAGCGAGGACATCCTCAACGCCGTCGATGCCGCGATCGCCGACGGCATGGACGTTCTTAATCTGTCGCTAGGCGGCAGCTTCCATGGTAACAACGATCTCTTGGCGACGGGTCTCGACAACGCAGTCGACGCGGGCCTGGTCGTGGCCGTAGCGGCCGGTAACAGCGGACCCGGGGCAGGCACGGTTGAGTCGCCGGGTCGCGCGCGCAAGGTCATTACGGTCGGCGCGAGCACAAACCAGCATTTTGTCGGCCAGCCGTTCACGTATCCGGCTGGCGTTGGAACAACGATCGGCGCGGCCGTTGGGGAGTTCCCTGCCCTCCCCACCGCTTCGTACAATCTTTTCGACACGAATAGCACTAGCTGCACAAGCGTCGACCCGGGCGCCTCCGGGAAGCTCGCGATCGTCAACCGCGGGACATGCACCTTCAGCACGAAGGTGCGCAACGCGATCGCGGCCGGCGCGGTTGGCGTGCTTGTGATCAACAACGTCGCGGGTGACCCAACCGCAATGGCCAAGGACGGGCTGGGCGGCGATGACCTACCGGCAGTTATGATCGGCCTAAACGACGGGGCTGCACTGCGAGCGTCTGGAGCAACCACCGCCTCGGCGGTGGAGACGTTCAGCGAGTTTATCACGCCAGCCAACAAGGACATCCTAGCTGGCTTCAGCAGCCAGGGGCCAACAGCCGTCGATTTTGCTGTCAAGCCTGACCTGACCTCGGTCGGCGTCAACGTCCTCAGCTCAATCACGTGTGTGGGCAAGCCCGAAACTTGCCCGGGCGACGGTACCGGATGGGCTTTCTTCAGCGGCACGTCGATGTCAACGCCGCACATCGCCGGCTCGGCAGCCGTGCTCCTGGATCTCCATTCGACCTGGTCACCCCCGCAGATCAAGTCGGCCCTTGTCAATCGCGCCGACTTGGTGATCAAAGACTCATTGACCGGCTTGCACGACATCGGTCCGACGGCCCAAGGCGCCGGGCGCGAGAACCTTTCCGTAGCGGCCGATGGGACAACGTGGCTTGATCCTGTTTCGGCGAGTTTCGGGAAGGTTACCGTCGGCCATCCAACGTCGTTAAACATCACGCTGTCCAACCCGACTGGGAGCTCTGAGACGTTCACCGTCTCGGTGACGAAGTTCACCCCGGATACGTTTGGGGGCACTGTCCCCAGCATTTACGATGCTGGGACCCTGAGCGCTGGCGATAGCCGGATCACCGTCCCGTCTAGCGTCACGGTTCCCGCAAACGGCTCGGCCACGCTCAGTGTGACGGTCAATGCGGGTCACGGCGATGTTGTCCAAGGTTGGATCAACCTCGATGGTCCCGGATCGAACGACCTGCACTTCGCCTACTACGCTACAGTTGGCAAGCCGTAGATCGCTACAAGTATCTAATCGCAAAATAGTTCTCTGAAACGGGGACGCGGATAAAACCGCGTCCCTGTTTTTTTGCGCGGGCGAGATGCAAGATCGAGAATGGTGAATGGTTCCATTGCTGTTATCCCAAGCGAAGTTGAGGAATCTCTGACTGTTAACAATTAGAGACGTCTCGACTTTGCTCGACATGACAAGCTGGCGGGACGAGGAGTAATTGTATGCCAAGTCTGCACTCATTCACCGCAGCAATATATCTGTTGCAGATTCTCGTCTCGGCGTTTCTCGCCATTCTCTTCCTTCAATCGGGCATTGATAAAGTTGTGGATCGCCGTGGCAATCTCGAATGGCTGAAAGGTCATTTCGCCAAAAGTCCGCTGGCGGGAACTGTGCCCGGGCTGCTTAGCGCGATCACGATCCTCGAAATTTCCGCCGGAGCTCTGAGCGCGATTGGATGCGCCGTAATAATTTTTTCGCATGATTCCACGCTCGCGTTCTACGGGGCAGTGATTTCCACCATCGCGATCGTCGCGCTCTTCTTCGGTCAACGGATGGCGAAGGATTATGCTGGAGCGGCTGTGCTCGTTCCTTATTTTCTACTTGCTCTCAGCGCAATTTATGTCCTCGCGCAGCGGTGAATTAACCGCGGAAACTTGGGGGACTGATTTTGGGTGCACGCGCCGCCGGCGCGCTGTTCGCAGTGGCTAGTTCTTGGCAATCTTCGGCGGGAAAAGCCAGAGCAGTCTGCCTTTTCCCGAAGAAAGATCGATGTCGACCAGCGCCACACCAGCCTTCGAAAGTTTAAGCGAGGCGCCAGTCAACGCGGAAATCGTTTTCGTAAAATCAGGTTCGTGACCGACGATCATCAAGCTTTCCACAGAATGTCTGTTAATCATTTGCTCCAGTTCCGCGGGCCCGAATCCAGGCGCAAGTCGCTGTTCTTCGCGACACTTCACATCAAGATGTTCGGCTGCGATTTCTGCTGTCTGCGCAGCGCGCGGCAGTGGACTGGTCAAAATTAATTCCGGTCGCACTTTCAATCGCACAAGAAATGCGCCGACTTCGTGCATTTCTTTCTTACCGCGCTTGGTCAGAGGACGTTCGTCATCCGATTTTTTCCAGTCGGGCCACTCGGCCTCACCATGTCTAAGAAAATAAAGTTCCATATCAATCTGTTTGGCTTTCTAAAGCACCTGCCATTTTGGCCGGCGCGTGCGCGAGTCGACTTGCCATAGGCGCGTTCCACCCAGAAACGCATTGCGATTATGCCCGCGCTCGACGCCCTCCGGAAGCTCATCCAATTTCTTGGCATTACCACCGCCTAGCACGATGTAATCGGCAATAAGCGATTTCCTTAACTGCACAAGCGCGTGCTCGACGTCGCGCCGCCAGGTTTTCTCACCGAGCCGCGCCAAGCCCGGTTTGCCAAGATAATCTTCAATGATGCTGCCGTTGCGATAAGGCAGATCTCCTAATTCCAGCGGGAGAACGTAATTGTCCCACACAAGGGCTGATCCAAGACCTGTGCCAAGCCCAAGAAAAAGCATCCGGCGACCATGATAGCTGCCAAGCGCCTGCATAGCCGCGTCGTTGATGATGCGGACTGGTTTGCCAAATGCTTTCTCGAAATTAAAATCGACCCAGCCTTTGCCCAGATGTTTCGGCTCGCCTAGAATCTGCCCGTCGCGCACCGGCGCTGGAAATCCCATCGAGATCGCATCGAATTTCCAGTCGCTGACCAATGGTTTCATCTGCGCCACGATCGCGCGAGGCGTCAACTTCAGCCCGGATTTGAATTTTCGTTTTTCGCGACGCGAAATCATCAATTTGACGTTTGATCCGCCCACGTCGATGACGAGGATTTTTTTCTTCATCACTTCTTTGTGTCGGCGATTGAAGTAATCGGAGTCAATTTTTCGGCTGGCGCAGTGCGTTTCGGTTTAGGCGTTTTTTCTGCCAGTCGACGCGAGCGCTCCCGGAACTGCAACTGGGCCTGCTCGCGCGGCTCGGTACCTTCTGGCTTGAGGCGTCGGTAGCTTCCGTCCGGCTGCAGCTCGCGCGCTTTTACCCTATCGTGGAGAAACTTCGGCAGAACTTCATTGATAATTTTGTCACGCAAATCCGGTTGCTCGATGGGAAAAGCAATCTCGACTCGCCGGAAAAAATTGCGCGGCATCCAATCGGCGCTGGAAAGGAACACCTCCCGTTGACCGGCATTCTCAAAATAATAAATTCGGCTATGCTCGAGAAAGCGGCCCACAATGCTGAAGACGCGGATGTTGTCGCTCAATCCGGGGATTTTTGGTCGCAAGCAACAAATGCCGCGGACGATCAAATCAATGGTCACATCCGCGCAAGAAGCTTCATAAAGCTTCTCGATCGTCTCCTGATCGACGAGATGATTGAGTTTAGCGATGATGCGGGCCGGTTTGCCCGCCAGCGCGTGATCGCGTTCGCGCTCGATCATCCCGATCAATCGTTTGTGGAGATCGAAAGGAGCGACGAGCAATTTTTTCAGACCGGGATAACCCGCCAGACCAGTGAGTGTGTTGAAAACCACCGCTACCTCTTCGGTTAGCTGCGGCTCGCAGGTGAGCAGGCTAAAGTCAGTGTAAATGCGAGCGGTGCGCGGATGATAATTGCCAGTGCCCAAATGGACGTAATGACGAAGCCGATCGGCGTCGCGCCTCACAATGAGGAGCGCCTTGCAGTGCGTCTTTAGGCCGACGACGCCGTAAACTACATGCGCGCCGGCTTCCTCGAGCTGGCGCGCCCATTGAATATTGGCTGCTTCGTCGAAACGGGCGCGCAATTCGACCAACGCCGTGACCTGTTTCCCCGCGCCCGCCGCGTTAATCAGCGCCTGAACAATCGGAGAATCGCCGCTGGTGCGATAAAGAGTAATCTTGATTGCGAGCACTTGCGGGTCCTGCGCAGCCTCTTCGATTAGTTCGACAACTGGATCGAAACTTTCGTAGGGATGATGCAAGAGCAGATCCCGACGGCGCATCACTTCAAAAATGTTCGCATGTGGTGGAAGCGCAGGGTCACGCGCCGGTTGGAATGGCCGGTCCCGCAGATTTGCGAAGGCATCGTTCGTCACGAGCGGCATGAGATGCGTCATTGAAAGCGGGCCATCGAGTTTGTACACGTCAGCTTCTGTTAGGTTGAAGAACTTGAGCAACAACTCGCGGAAATCTTTCGGACAGTCGGCCTCTACCTCCAAGCGCACGGCATTTCCGCGGCTGGAACGCCGCAGTTCTTGTTCAATCGTGCGCAAGAGATTTTCCGCTTCCTCTTCGTCGATGTAGAGATCGCTGTTTCGCGTGACGCGGAACGCGTGGACGCCATCCAGGATCAGTCTGGGAAATAATTCGCCAATGTGCTGCTTGATGAGGGAAGCCAGATAAATGTAAACCCACGGCTCATCGTCTCCCTTGCCGCGCGGCATCGCGATCAGGCGTGGAAGCACGCGCGGCACCTGCACAATTGCATGAAGCCGTTCCCCGCCTCGCTGTGTCTTGGCGCGAACAAGCAAGTTGTGGCTTCTATTCAGAAGCTGCGGAAACGGATGACTGGCATCGACGGCCAGCGGCGTCAGCATTGGAAAAACTTCTTCCTGAAAATATTTGTGCGCCCACGCGGCGCGTTTTGCGCTCAGTTCGGTCATCTTGGGAATTCGGATGCCATTTTTCGCGAGCAACGGAAGCAGGTCTTCGTTCCAGAGCGAGTACTCCGCTGCCACCAATTCACGCACCACCCGCTGGATGCTGTTGAATGTCTCAGTCGGGCTCAACCCGTCGGGGCCCACGCCGCTTGTTTCGCTTTCGATCTGCTGCTTGATCCCTGCGACGCGAATCTCGAAAAACTCGTCCAGGTTGGAGCTGAAGATGGTGAGAAACTTTACGCGTTCGATAAGTGGTTGCGTGGAGTCCTGTGCTTCCTCGAGGACGCGACGATTGAACTCGAGCCAGCTCAACTCTCGGTTGATGAAATTCCGCGGATCGGAAAAGCGATTTGCTGCGGGAATATCCTTCCGCACGAGCTCGACCCCGGCGGAGAGCTCGTCGGCAACACTGGTCTTGGCAACAGCTGTCGGCATTTACCTCTTTGTTGAATCCGCGGCCAAAAAACGACCGCACGCGCGATTCAAGCAATCACCGCTTGGAAAATTAGGCAAGAGCCAGACACGCTGTCACCGGGCCCGTCATACGGTGGCCGCGGCAGTTTGATGCCGGATGTCTTCAGCGGCGGCAGCGTAAACTGCCTCTTCGGCAATATTGGTGGCATGATCGCCCACGCGTTCGAGGCAGCGGCCAACGAAAATTAAATTCAAGTAGCCTCGCAATTGCTCTGGATCCTGCGCCATACGCTCAATCAATTTGCGACTCGCCGAACGGTTCAACTCGTCCAGCTTTTCATCCCGCGGAACGACCGCGCGCCCCAGATCGACATCCTCGCGCACGAAGGCGTCCACGCTGTCCTTAAACATCGACATCGCTTGCTCATACAGCGGCCTGATCAATTCGACCTCGGCTAGCGGCGGATGCTGATTTAACTTCCGAGCTCGTCGCGCAATCGTGGTCGCCTGATCTGCCATACGCTCCAGATTCGATGAAAGTTTCATGGCGGCAACGACATGACGCAGATCGGAGGCTACCGGCTGAAACCGCAACAAAATTGCCACGCCATCCTTATCGATCAGTATCTCGACTTGATCGATCTCTTCATCGTCCGCGATCGCATTTGCGCAAAGATCGTCATCGCGATTGAACAAGCCTTTCATCGCCCGCTCTAGACTGCGCTCGGTCAGGCTGGACATCATCAGGACGTTGTTGCGCAGGGACGCCAGCGCCTCGTCAAATGTGCCGAGAATATGTCTTGGGAGTGTCATCGAATTATCGGATCCTTTTATCTT
>QHNJ01000128.1 GCA_003218395.1 Verrucomicrobiota bacterium | reverse complement strand
GGCGAGATAAACGTGGCGTGGTGCAAGGGATTCTGGAGAGCGCCCGCGCCTCGCGTGGCGTTTTCGGCGCCCTCGCCGAAAACACCCTGCGCGGTCTGCTTCGCCGACGGTGCGCTTGGCGAGGGCGCCGAGCGCTGCACGCGAGGGCGCGTGTGCTCCCCAGATACGCGCATCGCGCGCTGGTCGCTACACTGCTGCCCTTTGCAGGGTGGACATCCTGTTTTGCGCAAGCCGATCCCGCTTCGGAACCGGCCGTGTTGGCCGTGGCAAAGGTCTTGCCGACAGTCGTCAATATCAACACCGAGCGCGTGGTCAAGCGAACCGTGCGCGATCCGTTTGAGGACGTTTACGCGCAATTCTTTGGCTACAATCGTGTTCGTCCACGCGAAATTCGCCAGACCCTGCAAAGTCTCGGCTCCGGCTTCATTGTTGATCCGGCTGGTTACATCATCACTAACCAACACGTCGTTGAGCGGGCTGCGGATTTGAAGATTCATGTAACGACGGACGATGGGAAAACCTACAACGCTCACTACATCACCGGCGATGACAAGACCGATCTGGCATTTATCAAGATCGACGCCCAGACGGCATTTCCATTTATCAACCTCGATGATATTTCGCCGAACCTGCTGGGCGAAACGGTGATCGCAGTTGGCAATGCAGTTGGGTACGGCAGCTCGATCAGTCGCGGAGTTCTTAGCGCAGTGAAGCGCAACATCACTGTGGACGATATCGAGTACAAAGACCTGGTGCAGACAGATGCGGCCATCAATCCGGGTAACAGCGGTGGCCCGGTCATTGATCTTTCTGGGCGACTGGTTGGCATCAGCTCGGCGAAAATGGCATTCACACCGCAGGGCGTTCCAACGCAAGGATTGGGTTTCGCTATTCCGGCGGAAGTCGTGCGCGATAGCGTCAACCGATTCAAGAAAATCGCGCAGAAACAGCCCGAGCCGGCGAACCGTCCCGCAACCAGCGAAGCATCGGCGTCCAGCGCTGAGCGCTTATTTGGAATGCAACTCCAGAATTTGAGCGAGCAATTAAGCGACGCGCTCGGTTACGCGCAAGGCCACGGTGTTCTGGTTGCCGCAGTCGAGCCCGACAGCCCGGCGGACGAAGCGGGAATTGAACGCGGGCTCGTAATTTACCGCGTAGGCAAATCCGAAGTGAACTCTGTCAAACAAATCGACGGCCTGCTTGGCCGGGTACAGAGTGGCGCGAAGGTGAACTTCACCATTGGTGTAATCCGCACCGGCGGACGGGGTCGGCAGCTCGCTACCTTGACCATGGCGGCGCGCTGATAAAAAAATGGCAACGCAATTCAGGTTCGGTTGTCTCATGCAGATATCCCGCAATGATTAAGGTTGAGAATCTAACGAAGCGTTACGCCGGCCAACCTGCCATCCAGGATTTGAACTTCGAAGTCGGCCAGGGCGAAATCATGGGATTTCTGGGACCGAACGGCGCAGGAAAAACCACGACAATGCGCATTTTGTCCAGCTTTATGCCGCCCACTTCGGGTCGCGCCACCGTCGCCGGGTTCGATGTTTTTGAGCAATCGCTTCAGGCACGGGCACACCTCGGCTACATGCCGGAAAATGTCCCGCTCTATAATGACATGCGCGTGACGGAATACCTTGATTATCGCGCGGCGCTCAAAGCGGTCCCGCACCGCCGCGTTGCGGAGCGTGTTGGCGACGTAAAGGAACTTTGCGGTCTTAAGGAGGTGGAGAAGAAAGTGATCGGTACTCTCTCCAAGGGTTATCGCCAAAGGGTCGGTCTGGCAGATGCGCTTTTGCACGAACCCGATCTTCTCATTCTCGATGAGCCGACTATCGGTCTCGATCCAAATCAAATCCGTCAGGTGCGCGAGTTAATCAAGAATTTGGGCAAACAGCACACGATTTTGCTTTCGACGCACATTTTGCCCGAAGTCGAGATGACGTGCAGCCGGGTCATTATCATTCATAAAGGGCGAATTGAGGCTTGCGATACGCCGGAGAATTTACTCGGGAAAATCAGGCAGGCTGGCGGTGTAGTCCTTGAAGCAAAAGTGGGAGTTGACAACGGCGGGGAGGAACTAAAGAAAATTTCAGGTGTTCGCGATGTAACAGTCGATGCAGATGGCGATTGGAAGATATTCTCATTACGGGTGGAATCAGGCACTGACGTGCGCGAGGAAATTTTTCGCCTGGCCATTGATCGACATTGGACCGTACGCGAACTGACCCAACGTCGAGCGACGCTCGAGGATGTGTTCGTCGAGCTCACCCATCCCGACGTAGTTTGACATCAATGTCGCTGCGAATGTCGATCTAGTCGCTATGCGTAAATTTTACACTCTGCTCTCACGTGAAGTACGCAGCTACTTTCACTCGCCCATCGCTTACATCGTTCTCATCTTTTTCCTGATCATCAGTGGGATCGATTTCTATTTTCAGGTTTCCTTCATGAACCAGCGCCAGGTGCAATACACCGTGGAGGAGGCGTTCTTTAACTCGGTCTTCTTCTGGTTCGCCTTTGTTCTGATTTTTCCTCTCATTACGATGCGCCTGTTCGCGGAAGAATTTAAGCTCGGCACGATTGAGCCGCTCATGACCGCCCCTGTACGCGACGGGCATGTGGTGCTGTCGAAATTTTTTGGTGCGCTGGTCTTTTACCTCGTCCTCTGGATCCCGACGCTGCTTTACTTCGCGATCTTTCTCAAGGTAACGCATCAGCCGGCGGCTCATTCCGCCGGAGCGTACTTCGGTTCGTATCTGATGCTTTTGTTGCTGGGAATGTTTTATCTCTCGATCGGTTGCCTTACCTCCGTCCTGACCAACAACCAGATCATCGCCGCGATCATTTCTTTCTGCGCAATTACATTATTGTTCTTTCTCGGTTTGGTTCAGTTCATTCTTCTCGACGTTAGCTCCGCCACGCGCGATTTGCTCGGCTACTTCTCCGCGATCGAACACATGGGAACATTCTCGCGGGGCGTGATCGATACGCGCCCGATTGTGCTCTACATGAGCATGACCATTGTGATGCTGGCGCTCACCTATCAGGCATTCCAATCCCGCAAATGGAGGCTATGACCAATGGCTGAGGAGATAAAGCAGCGGGCGCGCTCGAAAAAAATCCATCGGGTTCAGATCGGTTTCAATGTTCTCGCGCAAATCGTTCTGATTTTGTTTCTCGCTGTGATGGTGAACTCCATCGCCTTCAAACACTACAAGCGTTGGGATTTTTCCCGCGACCAAAAATATGCGCTCTCTGACAAAACGAAGCGTTTTCTCAAAACGCTCAAAGGCAAGATGCGCGTCACGATTTTCTTTTCGCCCAATACGCCCATTGCTGCCGACGTTCAGAATTTGCTGACGGAATATCAATATGCAGGGAACGGAAAGATCGATATCGAACATATCGATCCCGAGCGCAATCTTTCGCGCGCCAAAGAGCTGTTCGACAAGTACAAAGTTGTCACCGACGAGAGTCTGTTGGTACTCGATTACGAAGGACGCAATAAAACGGTTAAGGCGTCCGAGATGGCTGATATCGATCAGAGTGGAATGGCCTTCGGTGAAGGCCCACGGGTGGCCGCATTCAAAGGAGAGCAGGCTATCACGAGTGCGATGATGGACCTTGTGGAAGGGAAGAAAAAAATTCTTGCTTACGTCCTTGGTCACAAGGAGCCGCCGCTTTTAGAAAACAGCGCGATCTCCGTGCTGAAGACATTCATCGAGAACGAAAACATTCGATTCCAGGAGCTGAATCTTTTCGATGTCGATGCCGTTCCGGCGGAAATGAAGGCGATCGTGATTATTGGGCCGCAATACGATTTCTCCGGTCGCGAAATGAAATTGTTGCGCGACTTCTGGGATAAACAGGGGCGAATCCTGCTTCTTCTCGATCCCGCAGCCAGGACGCCCAAGCTGGACGCATTTCTTAACGAACTGGGCGTGAAAGTGAACGACGATCGGCTGATGGTCTTTTTGCGCACGGGAATCCAGGAGCTGGCGCTTACGCGAGATGTGCAAGCGCATTTTCTGGGCGATAGTCCAATCACAAAACGACTAGCGGACGCGCAGGCGCTCTTTTTTGGCGGCACATCGTCGCTCACGCTCGAGCCCGACCGCGTACGCGCTACCAACATCCGGGTGGAGCCTGTGATTCAGTCCGAGAAAGGTTATTTTGCCGAAACGGATTACAACACCGACGATCAGGTAAAGCTGCAGGCTGATGCCAAACGGAATCGCAACACACCGCTAACGATCGGCGCATCGATCGAGAAAGGCGGTAGCGCAGACGAGCGCGTGCAGGTGAATTCGTCGCGCCTGGTGGTGGTGAGCAATGCGACGTTCGTTCAAGACAATGCGATCACGCAGGATCAGCAGGCGCTCGATTTCGTCTCTGGCAGCGTGAATTGGCTGCTGAGTCGGGAAAAGCTTATTGGTATCGCGCCAAAAATTGCAAAACCTCTCACGTTCAGTCTCAACGAAGACGCGTTGCGCAATTTCCGCTGGATCGTTTTGGTTTTGATGCCGTTGATTCCAGCTGTGATCGGAGCCGTCGTCTGGTGGCAGCGGCGGGTTTGACTGGTCGAGTCTACTTATGAATTGGAGGACTACCCTGGTTTTGGCCGCGATTACGCTCGGCGTTTTCGCTTATCTCAGGTTCGTTGAGATGAAACAGCCGAGCACGGAAGAAGCCAAACGCCAGGCGCAAAATGTTGTTAAGTTCGACCGAAACAAGATCAACGGCATCGTCATTCAAAATGGGGATGAGAAGATCGAAATGCGACGCGGCGACAACAGATGGCGTCTTGAAACCCCAATCAAGGACCAGACGGACAGTTCTTTAATCGAGAATTTGCTGTCGGATTTGGAGAACTGGCAGAGGGACGGAACGATTTCAGCCAAAGAAATCGAGGCCGATAAGAACAAACTCACTGAATACGGCCTGAACAAGCCGAAGCTGAGGCTTAAACTAATCGGCGAGAATAGACCGCCGGAAATTTTATTCGGAAAAGACGCCACGTTGGAAGGCAAGATGTATGTCCGCTTCGAGAATTCAAAGGAAACGTTTCTCCCCGGACAATCCGTCAACAAGGACATCGATAAAAAACCGGAAGAATTCCGCGACCGGAAATTAACCGATCTGATCACCGCGCAGGTGTCGCGAATCATTTTAAAGACGCCTGCTGGTGAAATGGAGCTGGAGAAGAAAGCCGATCATTGGGAAATCGTGAAGCCACTCCGTGCACGCGGCGACGACCAAAAGATTAACGATCTAATTGCGCAAATCACTACCGCACGCATTCAACAATTTGTGGCAGACGACCACGGCGATCTCCGCCCTTATGGACTGGCCGAGCCGAGCGGCGCAATCACGTTATTCACCCAGGCGGATAAACCGGGACAGCTACTGCAGATCGGCGGCATCCCGGAAAAGGAAAAAGATCAAACGTATGTGCGCTTCGCATTACGCGGATTCGTTTACACGGTGCCGAAGAAGATCGAAGAGATCCTCAACACGAAACCAGACGATTTGCGCGACCGCCATTTGGTCCGAATCGACACCAACGTTCTTGACCGGATCACAATCACGGCACCGGGCAAAGGCAAGGTCGTTCTCGCCCGCAAAGATGAAAATTGGACAATCGCCAACCGCCAGAACACGCCGGCGAATTCAGGTGAAGTTCGTCGTTTCATCGACACACTGCAAAATGAACGGGTGGCAAAATTTGTTGAAGACGTGGCTTCCAACTTGCCGAAATACGGCCTCGATAAGCCGCAGTTGCAATTGATGTTCAGCTCGTTTGCCTCGGAGAA
>QHNJ01000021.1 GCA_003218395.1 Verrucomicrobiota bacterium | reverse complement strand
CACGTTGTTGGCCGCCACCGCCCTCTTGGCCTCCCCCAGCCTGCTTCTCGCGCTCGCGCTGTTGGCGTTCACGTTCTTGTTTATCCCGATCTTCCTGTTGGCTGCCACCGCCTTGTTGTCCTCCACCGCCCTCTTGGCCGCCCTGCTGTTCGGCAGTCTTAGGTTTGGCCGGTTCGTTCGGATTGCGTTGTGTTTCCATGGTGCCTTTCTTTAGTGTACTTATTGAATTTACTGATTCGTCGTTCGCACTTCGCGACTGGACCTTTTCTTTCTTTCAATCGGCTTGGAATGAAAACACACAATCGGGACGGCGGATGATTGCCTGATCAGATGAAATCCTATACGACGCGTGACGATTTTCTCGAAGCCCGGATGGACTATTCAACTTGTCGATCAACTCGCGACGTGACGATGCGAATGCCTTTAGGGTAAACGTCTCGCGTATTCCTTCGCTTTTACTAATCCAGCTTGATATCGTAACCGACAATTCTTGGATTCTGGGAGCACTCGAAAATCTGTGTGCGGGAACCGCGTACAGATTGTTCAGTTCAGCCGCGACGCCAAGGTCGGCAAATTCCTCGATTTTCATAGGTGTCACGGAGGTGTGAATCGGGTACGCTTGCGCTCGCAGGCTGTTTTCCCTCGTAAAACAGTTTCGGACTATTCATTGCCAAGGCTTCGTCGGCTGGCTGTAGCCAATCCATCGGAATCGCATTACAATGTTCCGTCGGACCAGTGATCCGCAGCGGCCCGTTTCCACGTGTGCCTCTAATTACCTGGACTTACTGCTCAGCGATAATTTTGCCGCAGACGAGGCAATAACGCTTCTCATCGAGGGAACCCCACTGCCGGAATTGATCGAATCGTTGCAAGAGCTCCAGTTTTTCTTTGGCGTAGCCAACCGCGGCGTTCCCAATCCAAATACCACAACCGCCAAACGACAGCACGTCTCAACCAGATCAACGCAGCGGCGATCCGCGCTTCGAGACAATCGTCGCGTGTGCTATAGGATTTTGTCTGATTAGACAATCATGCGCCGGCCCGATAGCCATTCCGCGGCGGACAAGAATAGGCTCGGTTAATGCGCACAATTCTGTTCGTTATCTTAATCGTCCTGTTGATCGGAGCGTTACCAACTTGGCCATACAGTTCCGGCTGGGGATATTACCCAAGCGGCGGTCTTGGCTTAGTTCTCGTGATATTGTTGATCTTCGCGCTGATGGGACGTGTCTAGTAGAATGGTTTAAGGAAATAGGAAGCGAAAGGCACCTTACGCTCTTGGGCTTACGGGCGAATATTCGGCACGGGACAAAATTTCTCCGATGGCGTCCCGACAAAGCCCCTCGTCAGTGCACGATGGATCAAGTGGAGCATCGCGAAGGCAAATCGCTCGCGCTTTTGCAGCGCTAGTAACCGGGAACCTCAGCCTGTTCCAGATCGGAAATGGCCGGGCCATTGAGCACGCAGCCTAAGGCGTCAAAGCGCGAGCCGTGACACGGGCAATCCCAGGTTTTTTCGCATCCGTCCCATCGCACGACGCACCCCAAATGCGGACATATGGCCGAAAAGGCGTACAGGTTTCCGTTCTCGTCGCGATACACCGCGGTCTTTTTCAGGCCGTCGCGCAATACGGCACCTTCACCGGACTTGATCTCGTCCACAGATTTGGCTGAACCCGGCGTGATATAATCGCGAAATTGCGCCGCCACATTGGCGTTCTCGGCGATGTAATCCGCCAGCACCCGTGGCTTCAAAGTCTTACGGGACGGATCATACAGTTTCGCCCAGGGATTTTCCCGCCCCGCGATGAGATCGACAATCAGCATGCCGGCGAGTATCCCGTGCGTCATGCCGTTCCCTGAATCGCCAGTAACGACATAGACGTTCTTATCGCCGGGATTACGACCCATGTAAGCCACGCCGTCCACTGGTTCCATCACCTGTCCGGACCAGCGATCAGTGATCTCGCCAACAGATGGAAATCGGTCGCGCGCCCAACGTTCGAGCTTGACGAAACGCTGTTCGAAATCCACGGCCTGGCCGGTTTTGTGGTCCTCGCCGCCGACCATCAGAACATCGCCATGCCCGTCGCGCGCGAATCGGACGTAATGGTAAGGCACCGGCCCGATTTCCTGCCTCTCGTCTTCGGCGGTCAGCGCCGTATCCCAGAAAAGCGCGTGCTCGACCTCGCGCGTGACGCGTAAGCAGATCGCATACGTAGCATACGGCGCCTGCTTTGAATGAATGACCACGCGATCGTTGATCGGGCAGTTGGTCGCCACGACGGCCGCTTCCGCTGTGATCGTATGGCCGTCCGCAGTTTGGATTTTAACCCGGTCGCCGCCTTCAACTGCGATGACGCGTGTGCCCGTAAAAATCTTGCCGCCGGAATCGATGAGCGCTCCCGCGACGCCTTTGAGAAACTTTAACGGATGAAACTGCGCCTGTCGCGGAAACCGCAGCACAGCATCGGAATTAATTTTTGTGTTCGGCACTGAATCGACTCGCGCAACATCACGCAGTCCGGCGCGGTGAATCGCCTCCAGCTCCTCAATTAATTCTTTGACGGAACCGCCCGGCGGCAAGAACAGATAGCCGTCCACGCGCTCGAAATCGCAATCGATCTTGTGCTCTCGAACGATTCGCTCGGCGCAATCAATCGCGGCAGTGTGGCTCTCCGCAGTCAGGCGCGCGCATGCTTCGCCGAGGAATGCTTCAATGTCGATGTAGCGATCGTCAATTGCGTTCACCAGATGCGCGGTTGTTCGGCCAGTCATCCCGCCGCCTACCGGCCCATCATCAACGAGAATAACGTCTCGATGTTCGCGCGCAGCCAGGTAGGCCGCAGTTACACCAGCGATCCCAGCGCCGATCACGCACACGTCCGCCGTGATATCCTGCGGAAGCGGTGCCGTTGAAAATTTCTGTGCCGTGCGCTCCCAGAATGAGCGATTCGCGCCTGCGCATTCTCCTGCCGTTTGCATGTCCGTCTGCTCGGAATTCGCACTGAAACCTCAATTCAGATGGCAAATTTTATTGTTTCGAGTGCAAGATTTGCGGCCGCGTGACCGCGGGGAGCGAAAGAATTATGAGGAATGAACGCGGAAACTGCTCTCATCACGGGTTCGATCAGCGGAATCGGGCTGCATCTCGCGAGTGAATTTGCCGCGCAACGGGACGGGCTTGTGCTCGTAGCGCCGGTTGAATCAGAGCTGCAGGCGCAAGCTTTATCTTGAGGCACTCCTGAAATGTTTGCTTCAGCAAGGCAAAGACATTACCAAAAAATGATTTCTGACTAGCTGAAACGGGTCGCTTCGCCACAATGAAAACCTCCGATCAACAATCGCCGGCGACCTTGTGCATGGTTGCTCGCCGCTGAAAAATTTCGCGCAGCCGACTGCGGCGTTTGCACTTCGAGACAATCGTCGCGTTACTATGGGATTTTGTCTGATTAGACAATCATCCGCCGCCCCGATTGCGTGTTTTCATCAATCAGAGCAGGCTCCCGCGTACGCGAAGAGTTCTGAGTCAATGACGTTAAGAAAGGATTATCTGAGATGCATTTAACAAACAGAATCAAACAAGCGGGTGCGACTGGATACATTTTACTTTGGCTTCTCGGAATTCCGATTCCGATTTTGCTCCTGATCTTTCTACTGCAAGGTTGCACATAAGGATTTTGGGAGCGAGCCCGCCTCATCGAAAACGTAGGTGCGAGCAAGACTAACGATATTAAGTCCACACATATGAAACTAGAAACACTGAAAGACCTTTACATTCACGAACTCAAAGACCTCTACAGCGCGGAGAAGCAGATTATAAAAGCGCTGCCGAAAATGGTTAAAGCCGCTACTAACAAACAGCTAGCGGCGGGCTTCGAAGAACATTTGGAACAGACGAAGGAACACGCGGCGCGTCTCGAAAAGATTTTGACGAGCCACGATGAGTCGACCCGCGGCCCGAAATGTGAGGGCATGGAGGGTCTGATTAAAGAGGGAGACGAGATGATCCTCGGACATACGCCGAGTTGCTGGGGGATCGGCAAGGTGCGCAGTTACTTCAGACTACCTTGACCGAAGAATCAGATACAGACAAAAAGCTAACCAAGTTGGCCAAATCCGTGATCAATGTCGCCGCTGAATAATAAAACTAAATAAAACCGGTGCAGGTACCGGTTGCGATCAATGATACCGGGAGCCCACAAACTTCAAACGAAAGGCGGCGGAAGCTCTCCGCTTGGCGGCAGGTGCGATCGCCGGAGAATATCGCGATAAGGCTGAGCAAGCCTCGGAGATGCACGAGATCGCGTCCGGACGTTCCACGAAGATGCCAACCAATCGGTACGCGAAAATCCGACGAAAGCGATCTTTACCGCGCTCGGGTCGGCTTCATGCTCGGTTTGATTCTCCCTCGTTACCGGGAACGTCGATAGCAGGCTTCTTGACCGGCACGGATAAGCGCTGCGTCCGGCTTGTAGACATAATTCGCGACGGTACAATTTGAGACTAGGAATATTATGACAATGGAAACGCAGAATGAAAGACTTGAGGAACAGGAAAAGTCGCGAGATTTCTTTTGCGTGGTGAGCGATTCTTTTCGGCTTTTTGCACGGCGCTCGTCGATCGTGCTCGGCAGCGCGTGGGCCTTTGCCAGCGCGATTCTAATCATCCTCATTTGGGGACTAACCGGCCCCACGTTCCATTATTCGAATACCTGGCAGCTTATCATTAACACAGGAACGACAATCGTTACTTTCCTGATGGTCTTTCTCATTCAGAATACACAGAACCGCGATGCCAAAGCGGTTCATTTGAAACTCGACGAAATAATCCGAGCGCTGAAAGGCGCTCGAAATGAACTTGTCGATCTAGAAAAACTTTCCGACGAAGACCTCATCAGCCTGGAGAAACAGTTCGAGCGCGTTCGCGAAAAAGCAGAGCGGGACGGAAACAATCCTGGCCGCGTTGAGCCGAGCGAACCGCGCTGAAAGCCAGCTGCGCAACGTAATGGACGACAGCAAACAGCGGCGGGTCGAAACGGTGGCCGACGCTTCAAAAGGCGCTTATAAGTCGATTTGAGCAGCGGTCCGGTGCCAAGGATGAACGGTATTGCCTGATGACTAAGTCGACACTTCTATCGCGTCCCGGTCGAAACTCTAAAGGCGTTGGAGTCGTTTTGCCGTTCAGAACGCTCCTGGCGGTCAGAGGAGCCGCCTGCCTAGATTAGGTTAATAATCAGGACGACGAGTACAATCACGAGCAAAGGTGCAAAGCACCGCCAATATGGCCGAGAAAACCCAGAAGCCAGACGTAGAGTTTATTTCCAGCTAATTTCCAAGGTTTACGTGCAACCCCGCAGGAAAAATATTAAGAGCAAAATCGGGGGAATTCCAAGAAGCCATAGTAAATTATATCCAATCGCACGGTCTCGTTTGATCTTATTCGTTGAGCGCACGTTAGATTTGCCATTTGGTAACTTTTATAGGCTCTCAATCTCGATTCGAAGCTCTTCTTTTGATTTGCCGAGTTTCTTTTGAAGACGTCCGAGCAGCTCATCATCCTTGCCCTTGGCAAATGCCAGGTCATCATCGGTCAATTGACCGTACTTTTGTTTGAGTTTGCCTTTCGCTTCATTCCAACTGCCTTTGAACTGTAGCTTTGTCATGGTGATAGAAATTCGCTTTTGCTATCAACTTTGGTCGTTCACCGTAAAGAGCGAACTGTTCACAGACTAGCGGCATACACGCAACATTCGCGTTAGATGCGAAGCAGAAGGAAAAGAAAGGAACCGATGCGATTCATCCTGCTTTTAATCCTACTTCTTCTTCTAATCGGCGCCTTACCGACATGGCCGTACAGTACAAACTGGGGATATTATCCCAGCGGCGGTTTAGGCCTCATTCTGCTCATTGTATTGCTTGTAATTTTGCTTGGCTAGAGATCGCATCCTTGGTCCATAAGCGGTCCACGCACGAAATTTCGCCCATCGTCGCGGGGCAGTTGGGAAGTGGTAGCTTGGGAGCATCGGACTTTCACCTATATGCAAATCTACCGTACGCCTGATTGTGCGGCCCGATCCGGCGGTCGCATACTTGTGTCGTGCTGCTGTCTGCTCCAATTAGATTGTCCGACGGAGATAAACTGGAGGCGCTACAACGGCTGGATCAATTCCGACAGTGGCGTTCTCTGGATGAGAAACGTTACTGCCTCGTTTGCGGCAAAATTGTTACTGGTCGGCAAATCGAGGTAGCTGGCGGCACACGCGGAAACGGACCCTTGCGCCTTAGTTGTCCAACGGAGCGCTGTAATTCAATCCCGATGGATTGGGTCCTGCCTACCGATGAAATCCTGGGGAACATGGGATTGATGACAGATGAAGAGCGGAGCGCGCGTTTAAATACCTAAATGAGAAGGAAGACAAACGTCGTATCGAAAAATGGCTTTCACCCGGGTGATCCAACGCTAACGGCAGTGGAAGGAATGGAACTGTACCGCGCAGCGCATCCGGGCAGTCCCTCGGCAGTGCGCCAGCCGCGGTTATTTGTTCGTGGTCAGCTTTGGATTGCACTTCTCGGTCCTAGCGTGGAAGAAGGGATCGTTGGGCGCCTCGCATTTCGTAATTCAAAACTGAGCGCTGCTTAAATTCATCTGCGGAAAAAAACGCAGAAAACTTTCCCGATCCCTGCACCGATCACAGCCGTGCGGCTAGCTGAGATTTGTCTGTAAAACTCGGGTAAGTTAGGCCAGTGTGGTAATTTGGGTTATGCCCGCGAGACGACAAAGCAAGAGCATTCGAGTGCGGCGACAATCAATTCAGCGCAAGAAGAAGCGGCAGGTCGGTCCAGGTAGTGCCGAGACAAAGAGAATAAACGACCTGTGTCCAATCGTCGGAATCGGCGGCTCGGCGGGTGGGTTCGAAGCGGCCATGGAACTGTTGCAGAATTTGCCGCCGAGAACCGGTATGGCGTTCGTGATCGTGCAACATCTGGATCCGCATCATGCCAGCCGGCTTCCCAATTTGCTCGGAAAAATGACCGCGATGCCAGTCAGAGAAGTTGCGGGAACGACGACGCCGAAACCGAACACCGTTTATGTTCAACCACCGAACAAGTGCGTGATTGCGAAGGACGGCGCGCTCACGCTGGTCCACCGAACGGAGAGACTCAACATCGCCATCGATCATTTTTTTGAGTCCCTCGCTGAAGAACGCGGGTCGCGTGCGATTGGCATCGTGCTTTCCGGAACCGGCAGCGACGGAACGGCTGGTTTGCGTGCGATCAAAGCGGCCGGCGGTTTGACCTTCGCGCAAACTGTAGAGAGCGCAAAGTTCGACGCCATGCCGCGCAGCGCAATTCGCTCCGGTTTTGTCGATCTTGTTCTTCCGCCGCACGAAATCGCGCGCGAGATCCGACGCATTGCCGATCATCCATATATCCGCCGGCCGCCAAGCGATCCCAAGGAAATCGAAAAAGCGGCTTACCGGCAGGCGGACGATCTGGGCCGCATCTTCCTTTCCCTGAAAAAGCAGATGGGTGTCGATTTCAGCGCTTACAAGGAAACTACGCTGCTTCGGCGGATCCAACGGCGGATGGCATTGCATCGGATTGACAAGTTGAACCGGTACGCGCGGTTCTTGCGCGACAACAAAAAAGAGGTCGAAGCGCTCTTTGACGATCTGCTCATCAACGTGACCCGTTTTTTCCGCGACAAGCAGTTATTTCGCGCGCTGAAGAAGCGTTTTTTGCCTGCGCTGTTCAAAAACAAAAGCAAAGATCGACAACCGGAATTGCGCGTCTGGGTGCCAGGCTGTGCAACTGGAGAAGAGGTTTATTCACTCGCTATTTGCATTCTCGAAGCGCTCGGCAGCCGCCTTTCCAAAATGCGCATCCAGATTTTCGGCACCGACCTGAGCGAATCAGTCATTGAGCATGCGCGTGCGGGAATTTATCCGAGCGCGATCGAGAAGGATGTCTCGCGCGCGCGACTGAAGCGTTTTTTCATCAAGCGCGACAGCACTTACCAAATCCATCGCAACGTGCGCGACATCTGCACATTCGCGCGGCAGAACATCACGGCCGATCCGCCTTTCTCGCGGCTCGACATGATCAGTTGCCGCAACGTCTTTATTTATCTCAGCCCGCAATTGCACAAGCGCTGCATCCCGCAGTTTCATTACGCGCTTAACCCGGGCGGCTATTTGATTTTAGGACCTGCCGAATCTGTCGGATTGTACGACGAGCTTTTCGAATTGGTGGACAAGAAGAATAAAATCTACGCGAAGAAAAAAGTGCCAACACCGCACGATGCAAATCTAGCCCCCTTTCAAGGTTTTGAATTCGTGCGCGCCAAGGCAAGATCGACATCTCCCGGCGAGGCGGCATTCAACGCGCAACTTTTGCAAATGGCCGATCGCATTACGCTTGGCGTTTATGCGCCGGCGGCAGTTGTGATCGATCGCGAACTGCACGTGCAACAGTTCCGTGGCCGCACCGAGCTCTTTCTCGAACACATGCCCGGTCCGGCAACGCTCAACCTTCTGCAATTAGTGCGGCCAAATCTGGTGGCCGACTTGCGCGCCGTGATTCAGCGCGCAATCAAAACCGGCAAGCCTGCTCGCAAAGAACGGGCGCTCCTTAAACTCAAAGGCAGAATCTACGAAATAAATATTGAGGTTGTGCCATTCAAAATCCCCGCGTCCGGTCAGTCGTGGTTTCTCATTATTTTTGACGAGACCACCAAAGGAACCAAACTGCAAAAATTGCCGAGGGCGCTGGGGAAAACGGCAGCGCAACGCGAGGTGACGGACCTGCACCGTGAATTGGCCGCATCCAAAGAATCGTTGCAAGCGATCATCGAAGAGCAGGAAGCGACCAATGAAGAGTTGAAGTCAGCTAACGAAGAAATCGAATCGAGCAACGAAGAGCTGCAATCGACCAACGAAGAGCTGGAGACGGCGAAGGAAGAATTGCAATCGACCAACGAAGAACTGACCACATTGAACGAAGAGCTGAGCAACCGCAATCTTGAGATGATGCAACTGACCAACGAACTGAACAATCTGCTCGCCAGCATTCAAATGCCAATCGTGATGGTGGACAATGCGTTGACGGTGCGGCGTGCGACCCCCGCGGCTCGCGGCGCCTTTAATATTTTGCCCACTGACATCGGCCGCCCGTTAAGCGAACTCCGGCCCAACATTGATGTTCCCGACCTGGAAAACATTTTGCGTGATGTAATCGAAACGTTAGGCACCCACGACCGCAAAGTGACCGATAAGGAAGGCCGCCGGTACTCACTGCGAGTCCGGCCATATAGCACAACCGACAACAAAATCGACGGCGCCGTTCTGACGCTGGTGGATATCGATGGAACAAAGGAATGCGATGCAGCGAAAATAGGCAACCGGACAAAAGATGTCTCATCGCGGAAATAAAAAGCGCCGGGCAAAGCGTGATCGCCAAAGCAGGGCTGCGCCAGTCCGACGCAATCGCAAAACGATTCGAGGAGTGACGAAAATGCCGAAAGCAACGTTGCGGGCGGTCATTAAAAATGGCGCGCCAGTTCGTTCCAAGCGCGCGCCAACGTTCCGGAATCCAAAGACTGAACTGGAAGCCGCCATTCAGCGATTTGTCGATCTTTACGATTTTGCGCCGATAGCTTACGTCAGCTTCGACCGCGCCGGACGAATTGAGGAAGCCAATCTGGCAGCGACCGAGCTGCTGGGCGAACCGCGCGACCTGTTAATCGGACGCCCGTTCGCGTTTTACGTGGGCGATTTGGATTCGTTCATGCGGCACTTGCTTTATTGCCGCACCTCGCAGCAGCAGGTGGAGACGGAATTACAATTGAAGCCGAGAAAAGGCGCGCGGATTCTGGCGCTGCTTTGCAGCACGCCGATTACTTCGACGACAAGAAATGGCGCCGTGCTTTATCAGACCGCCATTCTGGATTTGAGCGAGCGCAAACGAGCAGAAGAAGCGTTGCGCAGATCGGAGGAGCACCTGCGTGCGATTATTAATCAAAGCAACGCCGGGATAGCCAGTTGCGATTTAAGCGGTCGTTTTTTATTCGCTAATCAGAAGTTCCGCGAAATGCTCGGTTACACAGACTCGGAGCTGGTAGTCAGGACCATCTTCACAATCACGCATCCCGACGATGTCGACATCACGAAAAGCCGCTTCGGGAAGATGGTGCAAAGAAGGCAGTCAGTCGAAATGGAGAAACGGTACATACGAAAGGACCGCTCTCTCATTTGGGTCAACGTGTGCGATACGCCGGTGCTCGACGCCGCAGGGAAGCCGCTGTCGGCGGTCGCTGTGGCCATCGACGTCACCCAGCGCAAAAAGATGGAAGCCGCGCTGCAAAAATCAAAAGAACGGCTGGAAAAGCTCGTCCAACAGCGGACCACAGCGTTACGCGTCGCCAACACTGAATTGAAAAATGAGATCGAGCGTCGCAAGGGACTGGAAGAGGAAATCCTCGCTATCAGCGATCGCGAACAGCAGCGCCTCGGACAGGAACTGCACGATGGGCTTTGTCAGCACCTCACCGCAGTCGCGTTCATGGCGCGCTCGGTTGCGTTGCGATTGAAAAACCACCGCGTCATCGAAGTAAATGATATCGAAAAAATTGCCCAACTAGTGAACGACGCCGCCACCGATACGCGCAATCTTTCCCGCGCCTTGCATCGAAGGGATGTCGATGCGGTCGGACTAGTCAATGCATTGGAGGATTTGGTTGACCGGGAAATCTGGAAAACACCCTGTCGTCTGAAAATCAAGCCGTCATTTTATATTGAGGATGACTTCGCTTCAGCGCAGCTCTATCGCATCGCCCGCGAGGCGGTCATCAACGCGAACAAGCACGCTCAGGCGCGGGAAATTGTGGTCAAACTGGAGCGGGCGCGAAAGGAGATAGTGTTGCGCGTAACCGATGACGGCGTCGGAATTCCGAGTGAGCCGAAATTGAAGCAAGGTCTGGGTTCCCACATCATGAGGTATCGGGCTGGAGTGATCGGCGGCCGGTTGGAAGTCGAATCTCCAAAACGAGGCGGCACGCGTGTTTCCTGTTACTTGCCGGATAAAGCACTCCAATCTCACAAGAGAGAAAACGCCGGGCCAGGCTTGTTCTCTGCCAAGATCACAAAAGTATTAGCCGGCTTGATCTAAACTTCCTGCATCTGACGACCTATCGAGTGGCGAATTGTTAAAAGGGCGATTAGAGGAGAACCAAAATGACTCGCCACGAAGCAATCTCAGCGGTGAGCAAATCCGTTTGGCAAATTCCGAAAAAGGGCGCCGAGACAGACACGGCTTAAATGAAACACACGCGCTCGACCAACAACAACCCGCGGTGCGATCCACCGGAGGCGAAACGCATCGTGATCGTCGATGATCACCCGCTGTTTCGAAAAGGACTTGAGCAACTGATTCATTCCGATAGTGCCTTCGCGGTCTGCGGTGAAGCCAATAATGCCTCGGAAGCGATGGACGTGATTCGCAAACTGAATCCTGATCTGGCGATTGTCGACCTTAGCTTGCCCGGTGCCAACGGTATCGAGCTGATCAAAAACATCCGCGCGGAATTTCCGAAGCTTCCCATTCTGGTACTCTCGATGCACGATGAATCGCTCTACGCATTTCGCGCGCTACGGGCCGGAGCGGAAGGCTATGTCATGAAACATGAAGCGATGGCCAATGTGATCCAGGCGATTCACGAAGTTTTTAACGGACGTCCCTATCTCAGCCCAGCCATGGCGGCGCAGGTGATCACCAAATTCGCGCATCGGGGATCTCAGAGCGAGGCCGACGCTGTCGAAAGACTTAGCGATCGCGAACTTGAAATTCTGGAACTGATCGGCAAGGGCAACGAAGTACGTCAGATCGCGAAGCTGTTGCATCTCAGCCCTAAAACCGTGGAAACGCATCGCGCCCACATTAAAGAGAAGTTAAACCTGCAAAATGCGCGGCAAGTCACGCGTTTCGCTGTGCAATGGGTAGGGACGCGCAATGTTTAGCCTTCACGCTTCTTAGCACTTCACCACTCATCAGTTTTCCTTTTGATGGACGAAGAAGCTGTCGCATAGTTTCTGCGATGGATTCGACGAACCGTGATGCCGTTGACGAACTGCTTCAGACTTACAGCGAGACTGGCGGCATTAATTATTTGGACGCTGCCGCCACTCTCCCATCGCGTCTCGCCATCGAGGCGGCTTGCGCGGAGCTAATGAGCTTGATGTTCCCCGGTTTCCGCAGTGAAGCGCTGGTGAGTTCTGGAGACCTAGCAGAGACCACCCGGACTCGTATCCGAAACTTGCACGCGCGGCTCAAAACCGAGATCTGCAGAAGCCTCGGCAAAATCCCACCCCACGAAGCGACCGAGGCCAGGGCCGAGGAATTTTTGGTATGTTTCATGTCGAGGCTTCCGCAAGTGCGCAAACTGCTATGGACGGACATTGATGCGGCCTATGAGGGCGATCCGGCGGCGCAGAGCTATGAGGAAATAATTCTGGCTTACCCTGCGCTTGAAGCAATCGCGATCCAGCGCATGGCACATGAGCTTTACTTAAAGGGGCTGCCTTTGATTCCGCGCATCATGACCGAGTGGGCGCACAGCCGCACGGGAATCGATATTCATCCGGGCGCAAAGATTGGCTCGCATTTTTTTATCGACCATGGCACAGGGGTAGTCATCGGCGAGACATGCGAGATTGGATCGCGGGTAAAATTGTTTCACGGTGTCACACTGGGCGCGCGTAGTTTCCAGAAAGACGAGCACGGCAAAATCAAGAAGGGCGGCAAGCGGCATCCGAAAGTGGAGGATGACGTCACGATTTATCCTAACTCGACCGTGCTAGGCGGCGAAACCGTCGTCGGGGCCCGCAGCACCATCGGCGGAAATGTTTTTCTTGTGCAAAGTGTGCCGCCGGATTCGCTGGTCTATTACGAGGAAAAACAATTGCGCATCGTCCCGAAGCGAAAGCAAAGGCCGGTCAGTACGCGCGATGAATTTCGAGAGTGAAAAATTGGGACGGCGTGTCGACGATTGCGAGCAAGGGCAGGCGAAAGAGTAAGAGTTGATGATTTATCTCGATTACAACGCGACGACACCGTTGTGCGAGGACGCGCGCGAGGAAATGCTGCCGTATCTCGATCGGCATTTCGGAAATCCATCGAGTGTGCATTCCGCGGGCCGCGAAGCGCGGGCGGCAATTGACGATGCGCGCGACAAACTGGCCGCGCTTCTGCGCGTCAAACCGCACGAGTTGATCTTCACCAGCGGTGGAACGGAGTCATGTAATCTGGCAGTTCTCGGCCTGGCACGATGTAGATCTTCAGGGGGCGCTCATGTTATCTCGAATAAGACGGAACATCATGCTGTCCTGAACGCGCTCGAACATTTGGAAAAGCGCGAAAATTTCGAAGTGACTTGGCTGAATGTATCGCGAGACGGTATTGTCGATCTCGATCAGCTCGCCGAATCAATCCGCCCGGAAACGCGGCTGGTTTCGATCATGACCGCGAATAACGAAACTGGCGTAATTCACCCGATTCGTGAAATTTCGGAGATCTGTCGCGACCGTGGCGTCCTGTTACACAGCGATATGGTGCAATCGTTCGGCAAGAGCGACATCGACCTTTCGTTGGTCGATTCTGCAAGTTTCGCCGCGCACAAGTTTTATGGACCAAAAGGCGCAGGATTCCTTTTCCTGCGGAGTGGTTTGTCGATTCAGCCAATCATGTTTGGCGGTGCGCACGAGAATGAGCGACGACCGGGGACGGAAAATGTCGCTGCAATCGCTGGCATGGCGGCGGCCGCGGAGTGGGCGCTACGCGATCGCGAGGACGAACAGAAGCGTGAAGCGCGATTGCGCGATGAATTGTGGAAGCGCATCGCAGGCAGTTTTCTCGCAGCGAAACAAAACGGTGATTCGATCCCTCGCCTGGCAAATACACTCAATGTGAGTTTCTCCGGTTTCGATTCAGAAACGATGCTAATGGCCCTCGATTTGCAAGATGTTTGCGCCTCAAGCGGCTCAGCCTGCATGGTTGGCTCAGTGGTGGCGTCTCATGTGTTGCTCGCGATGGGTTTGCCAATGGAGCGAGCCAGTTCGGCCGTACGCTTCTCGTTAGGCAAACAAACAACCGCGCAAGAAATCGACGGCGCCGCGAAAGCAATCGGACGGATCATCGAGCGATTGATGAAAGCCAGCAGCGCGTATGCGGTTGCTTAGGCAACTCGAATTAGGGTTTCGGGACACAGACATCCTGTCCGTTGTAGCCGGGGTCGGTGACCCCGGCGCCGCAGTCAGCCCCGAAAGCTTTCGGGCCGTCTACAGCAAACACCAAGATGTCGATCTCGAAGAAAAAGCGAGAGAACTTCTGCGGACCAACGGCGCATGTCGAATCGCAATGGAAATTCGCGTCGAATGGAATGCGCGTCTGAAAACTTGCGCGGGCCGAGCCGATTATTCCTGCAAGCTAATCTCGTTAAATCCGCGACTTTGTGATCACGGGGCTACGGAGATCGATCGAACATTGCGGCACGAAATTGCGCATCTTCTTGCGCATTTTCGAGCTGGCCACCGGCGGATTTTGCCGCATGGCATTGAGTGGCAACAGGCTTGTCGCGATCTAGGAGTCGCCGACGAAGAGCGCTGTCATAATCTTCCGTTTCCTGTCTGCGAACGCGTTCGGCGGTATCTCTACAAATGTCCAAACTGCCAGTGCGAGTTTCCTCGTGTGCGCCGAGCAAGGCGTGCGGTTGCGTGCCTAGAATGTTGCCGCGCGCATAACGGTGGAGAGTTCGATGCACGTTTTCGGTTGCGGCTCGTCTCTATCCGCTAATCTGTCATGTCGAGCGAAGTCTCCCGCTGCTGCGGGATTACTGTTTTATTAAGATAGAGAGATTCCTCGACTTTGCCCGGAATAACAAAAAAAGAAACCCTACGCGAGGCTCACTCTTCTCCGTCTCCCTCGCCCTTGCGTGATTTCTCTCCACGCAATTTTGCCTGGATAAACATATCGATATCGCCGTCCATGACATCCTGCACGTTGCTCGTTTCTGCGTCGGTGCGGTGATCTTTCACCATTTGATACGGCTGAAAAACATACGAGCGAATCTGATTGCCCCAGGCGATGTCGCCTTTCTCTGAGTATTGCCGGTCGATCTCGGCACGCTTCTTGTCCTGCTCGATTTCGTAGAGCTTCGCTTTTAACATTTTTATCGCGAGGTCACGGTTGCGCCCTTGGCTCCGCTCAGCTTGGCAGGCGACCACAATCCCGCTGGGCTTGTGCAAAATCCGCACGGCCGTTTCCACTTTGTTGACATTTTGGCCGCCTTTGCCGCCGCTGCGAAACGTGTCGATCTCAATATCGGCCGGATTGATTCCAATCGGGGCAGTGTCGGCGATTTCCGGGACAACATCGACACTGGCGAATGAAGTGTGGCGCCGCTTGTTCGCATCGAACGGCGAGATACGCACGAGCCGATGCACGCCGCGCTCGGTTTGAAGATGACCGTAAGCGCATTCGCCGGTCACCAGCAATGTCGCCGATTTTATACCCACTTCTTCGCCCTGCTGAATGTCCACGGTCTGTGATTTGAAACCACTTCGCTCAATCCAGCGCTGGTACATCCGCAGCAGCATGTCAGCCCAATCGCACGACTCGGTGCCGCCCGCGCCAGAATGAATCGTTACAAACGCATTGGCGCGATCATTTTCACCTGAAAGAAACTGGCGCAGCTCGAATTCTTCCAGCTCGTGAATTAAGCGAGCGTGTTCGGTCGCCACTTCTTTCTCTGCGCTAGAACGCGCAGTGGCATCGCTTTCCTCGGCTGCCAGTTGCTGCAATGCGCTGAAGTCTTCGATTTCACGTTCCAGCTCTTGAAACGGACTGATAAGGGAGCGCAATCGCGAGACTTCCTCGACATCGGTCTGAGCACGCTCGCGATTCGACCAGAAATCAGGCGCGGCCATTCGCCTTTCGATTACTGCTAGATTTTTCTGGAGCTCTTCGACGTCAAAGAAACCTCCGCAATTCGCAGACGCGCGATTTCAAATCTTCAGGATCAGTCGATGGAAGCTCACTAGCCATTAGGCAAAGATAATCATGAGCGCCTACTTGTCATGTCGAGTGAAGTCGAGACATCTCTTTATTGCAGGGGGACAAGGCAAGAAAGAAAAAACAATAGTAAGAGGTTCCTCCACTGCGGTCGGAATGACAAGCAGACACGTAGTGGACGCGTGTCACGACGAAGAATCGCTATTTGCGCACAGAAGAATTGACGGCTTTCGGTTTTGCAGCGCGCGCCGGCTCGAGACGAAAAACTGTTTCGCCTTCCTTCATGAGATCAAGACGATCGCGCGCAATCGTTTCCAGATAAGTCGCGTCAGTCTTGAGGAGATTGACCTCGCGAGTTTGACGCGCGAGCAAACTCTGTTGCTCGTTTACTTGTTTTTGCAGGTCGTCGATCTCCGCGCGACTCTGCTGCAATTTTTTATAGGGTGGAACGAATAAGCTCACGATCACCAGCCAGATCGCGAGAACAAGCAGAACCCGAAGAATTCGGTTAAGTCGCTGCCAAACTGTGGCTTCGCGACGAGCGCGGAAATCGGCGTAAGTGTGATCCACTTAGCGCATTGTAGCGCCGTACACGGCTTTGTCACCAAGTTCTTCTTCGATTCGCAATAGCTGATTATATTTCGCAATTCGATCGCTCCGGGAAAGCGATCCAGTTTTGATTTGACCAGCATTGGTCGCGACCGCGATGTCGGCGATAGTCGCGTCTTCTGTTTCGCCCGAGCGATGACTAATTATGGTCGCGTAATCGTTTTCTTTTGCCAGGCCAATTGTCGCCAGCGTTTCCGTGAGCGTCCCAATCTGATTCACTTTGATCAAAATCGAATTCGCCACGTGCTCGGCGATTCCCCTGCGGAGAAATTCTACGTTCGTGACAAAGACATCGTCACCTACCAGTTGAATCTTCTGGCCGAGCTCTTTCGTCAGCTTTTTCCAACCGACCCAATCATTTTCGGCACAGCCATCTTCGATCGAAATGATCGGAAACCGAGAACAAAGATCAGCATAGTACCCAATCAGCTCCTCGGCGGTCTTCCTTGAACCGTCCGACTTTTCAAAGACATAAAACTTGCTTTCGCTGTCGTAAAATTCGGAAGCAGCTGGATCGAGCGCGATAAAAATCTGCTCCCCGAGCTTGTAGCCGGCCTTCTTAATAGCAATCGCAATCGATTCCAACGCATCCTCGGCAGAACCGAGTTGCGGTGCAAATCCACCTTCATCGCCGATCGCAGTCGAAAGATGTCGATCTTTTAAGACAGATTTGAGAGCGTGAAAAACTTCAGCGCCATAACGCAACGCTTCCGAAAAGGTCGGTGCACCGCGCGGCACGACTATGAATTCCTGAAAATCGATCGGGGCGTCAGAATGCGCGCCACCATTCAAGATGTTCATCATCGGCACCGGCAAAACTCTTGCCTCAGTTCCGCCGAGGTAACGGAAGAGCGAAAGATTTTCCGCCGCGGCCGCGGCATGCGCCACTGCCAACGAAACTCCAAGCAGCGCATTTGCGCCCAGATTCTATTTGTTCGACGTGCCGTCAAGCTCGATCAACTTGTCGTCGATTTTCCGTTGGTCGCGCGCATCCCAGCCTTTGAGAACCGGCGCAATCTTATCGTTAACGTTGGCGGCTGCCTTCTTGACACCTTTGCCGCCGAACCGGCTTTTTTCGCCATCCCGCAATTCCCATGCTTCATGCTCGCCGGTGCTCGCTCCGCTTGGAATCGCCGCCCGTCCAAGTGCACCGCCTTCGACGCGCACATCGACTTCAATTGTCGGATTGCCACGTGAATCCAAAATTTCGCGTGCAACGATATAGCGGATTGAAGTCTTTGACATCGGAACAACATCGCAGCCCGGAAGGATTGCGCGCCACAATCATGCGTTCGAGCAGGGGGTTCTTCAACTAGTCTTCGTCACCGACGAGAACCGGACAGCGCCTGAGTTTCTTTCTGGCGGTAGAGATTCCCATTGGCAATTTAGCCGAGGCACGGATAATCTGACCGATGATTCGTTTGGCGAGGTTAGGTGCAATCGGCTTGATTGCGAGCGTTTTGGCGGCCATCGGCGCGGAGCCTGCACGTCTCCCGGCCGATCAACTGGCAAAAGCAGTCAGAAGCGATTCTATCAGCATCCCGACGCCTGGCGAACTTTTCGCAGCTCTTGAGAAACCGGGGAAGACAGACTGGTCCGGTCAATATCGCGGGCCGATACCCGTGACCTATCGCAACCGCGCGCAAATCGCCCTGAACCTGGGCGGCTTGATCGCCGATGGATTTGTTGCCGTCGAAGCCAAGGACAGCCAGCAAGTCAAAAACATTGGCTCAGATATCATCAAGCTTGCCAAAGCTCTTGGCGTAAGTCAGAACCTCCTCAGCCGCGGTAATAGCATCAACGAATTCGCCGAGAACAACGAATGGGACACGTTGCAGGAGGAACTGGAGGCGACACAGAATGAAGTGAAATCCTCAATGCAATCGCATAGCGACCAGGACCTGGTGATTCTGGTGAGTCTAGGTGGTTGGATTCGCGGCACGCAAGTCGTCAGCGGAGCGATCATGCACAACTATGACGAACGAAGTGCGAAAGTTCTGCGCCAGCCAGCGCTCGTCAAGTTCATGCAGTCGAAGATCAATGAAATCTCTCCCGAACTTCGGGGCGAGCCGCTGGTCAAAGGTGTGAGCGAACAACTCCCTGGGATTGAGAAGCTCGTTTCTTTCCCCGCGGACAAAGCACCGAGCCTTGATGAAGTGCGGAAGGTGAACGAAGCGGTCGGCAAGGTGATGGAGGAGATTGAGAACAAAGCTGTCGCGAAATGAAACGCTGCTTGCTGATCTTCCTGTCGCTCTTTGTAGCCGTCTGCATCCCTGCCCGTGCGGAGACAGACGCTGAAGTCCAGGCGCGCAAAGGCACACTCGATCTTGCCGGAGCATTTTCCAACGACGGTTTCAAGATCCGAGATGGTCACTGGTGCGGGGCGGTTAAGCCGCACGATCACGCCCTCATCGCGGTGAATCTCTATGCTGGAAATCAGTACTGGTTCTCCGTTGGCGCCAACGAACCTGCGAAGAAAATTGCGGTGAGTGTTTATGATGAGACTGGGAAGCAAGTCACCACTGAAGACTACAATGCCGGGGAAAAAGCTGCAGCCGGCTTTGCGCCAGCGAACAGCGGCCAGTACTTCGTCTCGATCGACCTGGTTGAAGGTCAGGCCGGCAGTTTTTGTCTCGTCTATTCTTATAAGTGAGCTCTAGCCTGCGACGCTGGCTGCCGTACCAAAGCTGCGCGAAGTGGTGGCTGAAAAGGTAAACTCGAGTAGTTTGCCGGGCGTTTTTGGATGCGGAGCGCACTTTCGCGCGCCCGCTCCTTTGCTAGAATCGAACGAAGCATGATCTCGATCCAGGTATTTTACGAGGGCAACGTTCAGGGGGTTGGTTTCCGCTGGTCGGTGCGACATGTAGCCAAGGGCTTCGATGTCACCGGCTGGGTACGCAACCTGTTGGACGGTCGCGTGGAAGTTCAGGTTAACGGAGAGGAAGACGAAGTGCGCGCGTTCCTCGACGGTATCGCCCAAAGCGACCTCCGGGCGCTCATTCGCAAACGAACCGAAAATAAATTGGAAAACCCGGTCGCCGCACGTGGTTTTGAAATTCGCCATGAGTGATCCCGCCGTTGCTGTTCGAGGGTTGACGAAAATTTTCCCTGTTCCCTTGCATCGGCAGTCGATTGTCGCAGTGCGCGATCTCGATCTTCGCGTTGAGCCGGGCGAAGTTTACGGCCTGCTTGGTCCGAATGGCTCCGGCAAGAGCACGACTCTTAAAATTATCCTCGGCCTCGTTTCCCCGACGCGTGGCCGTACGGAGATTTTCGGCCGTGACAGCCGTTTAGTTGAAAGCCGGCAGGCGGTCGGTTTTCTCCCCGAGAATCCTTACTTTTACAAATTTCTCACCGGCGAAGAAACGCTGCGTTTCTTTGGGCGGCTTTGCGGACTTACAGGCGTCCGATTAAAAAATCGCATAAACGAATTGCTCGACCTCGTCGGGCTGACGAAGGCGCGCAAACGGCGACTGGGCACATATTCGAAAGGGATGTTGCAGCGCATCGGCCTCGCCCAAGCATTGATTCACGATCCCCGGTTGGTTGTGCTGGACGAACCGACTGCGGGCGTAGACCCAGCAGGCTCACGCGAGATTCGCGATTTGATTCTCGATCTGAGGCGACGTGGAATCACTGTGTTGCTTTCCTCGCACTTACTGGCGCAAGCGCAGGAAATCTGCGATCGCGTTGGCATTCTCGCCGACGGCATTCTCGTACGCGAAGGACATTTGCAAGAGTTAATCGCGATTGAAAATCAGACCGAGTTTGTTATCGCCGACGCTTCCGCGCAGCTCGTCGACCAAATCGAATCGTTCATCAACCGGTCGAACGCGAAATTGATCACACGCCAAAAATCAACAACCACACTTGAGAGATTGTTTCTCGACGCAACCACCAAACGTCCCGAGTCATGAGCAACGAAACCACCGCCCTGGCGCGACATCGTGCTTTTTCTTTCTCGCGAGTTCTCGCGATCACAGTCAACACGCTGACAGAGCTGACGCGCCTGAAAGTTTTTTATGTCCTGCTCGTTTTCGCACTGCTTTTGATCGGCAGCTCCATGTTCATGGCGCAATTCACTTTTCAGCAGGAATTTCAAATTCTGAAAGATATTTCACTTGGCGCGATGTCGATCTTCACTTCGCTGCTGGCAATCGTTGCCACCGCACGACTTATTCCCCAGGATATCGAGGACCGCACGGTTTACACCATTCTCGCCAAACCGGTGCCGCGTTTTGAATATCTGCTTGGGAAAATTGCCGGCGTGCTTTTGCTGCTTGCGATCAGCACATTCGTGATGGGCGCAGCGTTTCTGCTGGTCCTGTATGTGCGCGAACAAGCCATGCTGCACGCGACACTGCGGCACATGTCCGGCGCGCCGGGAGAGCAAGTCGATGATGCCGTGCGCGCGATCCGCTCTTCAGCGCTCAACATCGACATCTTCCCGGGAATTGTCATCATCTACGTGAAAGCATGTTTGCTCGCGGCGCTGACGCTCTTTGTGTCCACATTCGCGACGACAAACATTTTCACGATTGTTGTGATGGCTTTCATCTATTTCATCGGCCATTTACAGGCGACTGCGCGCGAATATTGGCTGCAGGAACATAGCAGCGGCTGGATCACACGCGTCCTTCTCGCAGGCGTGGCATTGTTATTTCCCGATTTGCAGGCGTTCAATCTGGTGGATGACATTGTCGCTGGCACGGCCATTTCACTTACGCTTTTTTTCAAGACAGCCGTGCTCGGAATTTTCTATACGACGATCTACACACTGCTGGCGGCGTTTGTCTTTTACGGGAAAGAATTATGATCCGGAGCCTTCTCGTGCTGGCGGTCCTGATCGCGCTCGGGACGCTCAAATTGCCAGTCGAGCGCGACCTCGCTGCACTTCATCGGCAAGAACATTTGCGGGGCGTCGAGTTTAATCTCGATCTCCGCGAAAAACTCGGGCAACTCGGTTTCATTGCCGCGTTGAGCGGATTTCGAGCGATCGTCGCCGATGGGCTCTTCATCCAAGCGCATGTGGCATGGGAGCGCACAGAATGGGGTCGCGTGCTGTTGTTATTCCGGCACGTCACCACACTGCAACCGCGCGCGATCTTGTTTTGGGACATGGCGGCGTGGCACATGGCATGGAACGCAAGCGTGGCCGCGATGAACGATCAAACCCAGCCGCGCCTCGCCTTGCGGGTCAAAGCGCAGCGTGAATATTTTGCGCTCGGCAAAGATTTTCTTGAGCGCGGGATAAAAAACAATCCGGATCGTCCGCAGCTCTACGAAGCGCTCGCCCGTCTTTACAAAGAGAAATACAAAGATCACGAGCACGCTTCGGAGTTCTTCGCCAAGGCAGCAGCCTTGCCGGGAGCGCCGACCTTCAACAGACGTTTTTCCGCCTACGAGCTTTCCTATTGCGAGGGACGCGAGCGCGAAGCATATGATCGGCTGCGCCAACTCTATAACGAGGGTGAGAAGGAACGGCTGCCGACTTTGATCACGCGCCTGAAATTTCTCGAAGATAAACTTGGAATCCCGCAAGACCAGAAAATTCCGGATAAGAAGCGGTAAGCCGTTATGGCTAAATCATTAAAGCGTTTCCGTTGTAAGATTGTAACCCTTTTGACGTTTTAACCATCATCATGCGCTTTGCAATTTTCAGTGATATCCACGCCAATTTGGAGGCGCTCGAAGCGGTGCTGGCGGACGCACACAAGCGCAAATGCACGCATTTTGTTTGTCTGGGGGATGTGGTCGGGTATAACGCGAATCCACATGAGTGCGTGGGCCGCATTCGCAAATTGGATTGCCCGATCGTGAAAGGCAATCACGATGAGCAGGCATCGCTCCCGGAATCTTCGAGTGATTTCAACGAGCTAGCGGAGCGCGCCATTAAGTGGACACGCGACAATTTGACGGAGGAGGACAAGCAATGGTTACGCGAGTTGCCGTTGCAGAGACAGGTGCACGATTTCACGATCGTACACGCCACCCTCGATACGCCGGCGCAATGGGGCTACGTGTTTAATAATCTCGATGCGGCCGCGAGCCTCACCTATCAGCACACGACCGTTTGTTTTTTCGGCCACACCCATGTGCCCATGGTTTTTATTCGTGACGAGGCGGTCCGACGGGAGAGTATCGAGCACATTCGCATCGAGCCGACCAAGAAATATTTCATTAATATGGGCAGTGTGGGACAACCACGCGATGGAAATTGGCGCGCGGCATATTGCATTTACGATATGGAGAACACTCTCGTCGAACAGTTGCGAGTGAAATATGATCTGGCGGTCGCGCAAAAGAAGATTATCAAAGCCGGTCTCCCACGGCTGCTCGCCGAGCGGCTTGCGATCGGGCGCTGAGAGCGAGTTAGGGACTAAATGGTTACCGATTTAACGAGTTGAGTCTGCATGCCTCACCGCCTTCTCGAAAAGAATTTCGAAGCAGGTTTGGCGAAGGCAGAACCCGAACCCTGAAGTCTGAACCCTAAATCGATATTAATCATTAAACCAGGTTCACTTGGCGACGTCGTCCACACGCTTCCTGCAGTCGCCTCGCTCAGGGAAGCGTATCCCGGCGCCGAAATTACATGGCTAATTAATCCCGAACTGGCCCCGCTGCTCCGTGGAAATCCTGATGTGAATCACGTCTATTTCTTTCGCAGCGGCGAATTCCAGGGCATCGGCGCACCGAAAAGTTTGTTCCCGTGGCTGAAGAGAATTCGAGAAACTCGGCCCGACCTTGCGCTGGATTTCGAGGGATTGTTGCGCAGCGCACTGATCGCAAAAATCAGTGGCGCGAAAGAAATTTACGGGATGAGCGATGCGCAGCGAGGCTCACGCTTGTTTTACACTCGTGTCGCCAAAATCAATCGTCATGGACATGCCTCATCCTTCTTAATCCCATAGCGCGTGTGGAGGGCGAATCGCTTTCGAACGCCGTGATCGCAGAATTTTGCCGCGCGCTTGCGCCTACCCGCCTTGTGGTCGTCGGGCAATCACGACGCAAGATCGATACTCCGGAAAACTGCGTTGACCTGACCAACCGAACTTCGCTGCTACAATTGATTCGGCTCATTCGCGTCGCGCGATTCGTGGTGAGCGTGGACAGCGGCCCGATGCACGTTGCCGCTGCCGTCAACGGCCGCTTGTTATCAATCCACACGTGGACTGATCCGCGTCGGGTCGGTTCCTACAATCCCAACGCCTGGGTTTGGAAAAACGGTCAACTCTGCCGCGTCGACAGACTCGACACCGCGAGGATGCGAAGACGCGGCCGTCGCTTTAGGCCCAAAGATGTCCCAGCCGTAGTCGAGCTGATTCGGCCACTCGTTCCGGTCGATCCGATGCTCACCTAAACTAACTGCTTTCAAAACCAAGCTGGTCGCGTTTCTAACTCGGTTAATTCGGGCGTGTGAAGCGTTCTGACGGTTCGCCGAACGCTGGGATACGAGCGCCTACAACCTCTTCGTCTCGATCGTTGCCACCGAACGATTTTGAAATTGAAGCCGTCGTTCAGCACCAGAACAACTTTCCGACCGAGTCGCTCGACCGCCAAAAAGGTTCGACTTTGCTCAACATGACAGCGCTTGGCACAAGCGCCGCTACATTTTATAAGCGGGCGTGCTGAATTACATCTGGCTCGCGCTCGTTCTGCTGGCGGTCGCAATCGGCGGTTGGAATGACCGGTTCAAAGAAGTGACCGAAGGCGCGTTCGATGGCGCAAAGACGGCCGTCACCATCGCGCTGGGTTTGATCGGAATCATGGCCTTGTGGCTGGGCGTGATGCGACTGGCGGAGCGCGCGGGGCTCGTGCAGCGGATCGCGCGAGGTCTGCGCCCCATCATGCGGCGACTTTTCCCGGATGTTCCGCCCGAACATCCCGCGATGGGCTCGATGGTAATGAACATGGCAGCCAACATGCTCGGACTGGGGAACGCCGCGACGCCGCTCGGTTTACGGGCGATGCGCGATCTGAAGACGCTCAACCCGCGAACGGACGTCGCGACAAACGCGATGTGCACGTTCCTGGCGATTAACACCAGCTCTGTGCAATTGATTCCAGCGACCGCCATCGCAATTCTGGCGGCGTCTGGATCAACACGACCGACGGCAATTGTCGGCACGGCGTTGCTCGCGACGCTTTGCGCGGCGACGGTCGCGATCGTTTCGGTCAAACTCCTGGAGAAATTGCCGATCTTTCGGATTTCGCGGTCCATCGAGAACGCGAACGTCCTGCAAAATTTCGAGAAAGCGGAAGTTAAAGAAAAGGCCGGGGTCAGCGAACCAGGCTACAGCGACGGCAGCGTGGTCCCGCAGGAGCCGGCGAGGCGATTGTCGATCCTGGGTTTAATCGCGCCGATCGGGCTCACCCTTTTGTTCATCGTGCTTTTTGTCCGGATGGTGGCGCCAACTCTTTTTGGTGTTCCACTGGCGGCAGAAGCGACGACGCAGAATCTTTTTGTTCGCAGCGTGAATGCCCTGTCGATCCTGGCGATCCCGTTTCTCCTCAGTTTCTTTCCCCTCTACGCTGCGGGGCGCGGCGTGAAAGTTTATGACGAGTTTGTCGAAGGCGCGAAAGAAGGTTTCAGCGTGATTCTAAAGATCATTCCGTTTCTCGTAACGATGCTCGTAGCGATCGGCATGTTCAAAGGGGCAGGCGGAATCGATTTGTTAAGTCGCCTGCTTTCACCAATCTTGACGCCGCTGCAATTTCCGACGGACCTCCTGCCGCTTGCCTTAATGCGACCGCTGAGCGGGAGCGCGACGCTCGCTCTGCTCACGGACGTTGTGCATCGTCTCGGGCCCGACAACATCGTCAGTCTGACTGCGGCAACCATTTATGGAAGCACGGAGACCACGTTTTATGTCGCGGCGGTTTACTTTGGAGCCGTCGGCATAAAACAAACGCGACATGCAATCCCGGCGGGTTTGCTTGCAGATCTCACTGGCGTAATCGCTTCCGTGATAATCTGCCGGGCGGTGCTGTGAGACAAAAGGTTGTAACGCTAGAAAGTTACAAAAGTTACAATGCATACAAAATGCGGGCAGGCAGTCGATGCGACATTTGTAACTCTTTTAACGATTCAGCGATCAGCGCCTCACAACGCTGAAATTTTTCCCTCGCCAGCCGATAACTTGATCTTTTATTGTGCGACTCTTCGCAAATGATTCAACGTGACTATCTCATCATTGGAAGCGGCATTGGCGGAGCCAGCGCCTGTGAGGGAATTCGCCGCTACGACAAGCGCGGTAGCGTTACGCTGGTTGGCGCCGAGGTGTTCCCTCCTTACAAGCGCTGGATTCTCTCGAAGAGTTTTTTGCGCGAAAAGAATCCTCAACTCAAAAAATTGCAGGAGCCGGCTGAACGTTGGTTCCGGGCGCACAAGATCGAGACGCGATTCGGCACGGTCGTGACGCAGTTCAATATCGATCGGCGTCTGGCCGTGCTTGCTAATGGCGAGAGCATTGAATTTAACAAGGCGTGTCTGGCCATGGGAAGTCGTCCGGTGCGACCGCAGGTTGCCGGCGTCGGCCTCGGTAACGTGATCTACCTGCGAACTGTTCGTGACGCGCTCGCGTTAAAAGAGATGGCGAACGTGGAGAGAACCGTCATGGTCGTGGGCGGCGGGCTGCTCGCATGTGAGGCGGCAGCGAGCTTGCGAACGATAAAACTAAAGGTCGGCCTTATGCATCGCGATTCCTATTTGTTGAACCGTTATCTCGATGCTGAAACAGGGGCTTGGCTTACGGATTATTTTGCGAAACACGGAGTGAACATGTCGATGGGCGAAGGTCTCAACGGTTTTGAGGGCAAAACTGTTCTGCGCAATATCCAGACAAAAAGCGGCAACCGGTTCCCGGTGGGGCTCGCCGTTGTCGCCTGCGGCGCAGAACCGAATCTCGATCTGGTCCGCAACACGCCGCTGGCCGGACCGCACGGATCGCCGGTCACGGACTATCTCGAGACTGAGGAAAAGGGAATTTATGCGGTCGGGGACCTGGCATTTTATCCAGATCGGGTAATGGGCGGTGTCCGGCGTCAGACGCACTGGGAGAACGCCCATAAACAGGGCCTGATCGCCGGCGCAAACATGACCGGCAAGAAACGCATCCGCTACGAGCAGATCCCCTACTTCTGGACGGAGATGTTCGATTTGCGGATGGATTTCGTCGGCGACTTCAGCGTGTTGCCGACCCGTGTCGATCTTCGCGGCACGTACGCGAAGAAAAAATTCGTCGCGCGCTATTATCAGGGAGAGAAGTTGCGCGGCATCTTGCTTTGTCAACAACCTCCCCGCGAGGTGAAATCGGCCAAGACCCAGTTGCGCCACGCTCTTGGGAAGTAATCTCAGCCGACGCAGGATATGGAACGAACCACTGGCAACGGAACGGTCCGATAGATAAATTTATCTGAGATGGGTCTAACCAGTCAAAAGCTCGTGGTGAAGGAAAGTCGGCGCGCGCAACGGAAAGCTACGGTTAATTTCCTGATTGACTCAGGGGTAGCCTATAGCCTTGTCCCTAGTCGCATATTGAAAAGCTCGGAGTGCGTCCACATCGCCAAGTGGACTTCTCGTTAGCTGACGGGAGCACTATCCGGCGCCAAGTCGGCGACGCTTACTTCGAACTGCAGGGCGAAGGCGGCGCGCTCACCGGTGATCTTTGGCAAAGAAGGCGACAAGCCGCCACTGGGGTGCGACGACCCTTTAGAGCATTGGGCTGGTTGTCGATCCATTCAAACGCCGTTTGATCCCGATGCGCATGTTGCTCGTCTAAGCAACGATTCGATCGCTTCCACCCCGAAAGGTTTCGGGTCAATAGACATCCGATGGGATTTCGAGCGCGGAATTGCGCACGTGCGCGAGCTTCCAATCCCAGGGCTTGCCGGAGAGGCGATGCCACTCGAGTTCGAACGGCGTGGGCAGTGAATTGACGCGTTCGTCGAGCAAATCCATCGCATCATCGTCGGCGCTGTAGAGCACAATTTTGCTGGTCCATACCGCGCGACGCGTTTCGACCTGCACACCTGGATTGGACGCGACGATCCTGGGACCGCGGACGTATCGGAAGCCTTCACGCATGCGCTCCACAACCTGGGCGCGATCGTCGCCCCACTGATCGTGATAATCGCTACCGATAAAATTGGCGACTGCCGGCCAGTCTTTGTGTTCAATCGCATGGAAAAAATTCTCCGTGTGACGCCTTACTTGGCGCTCAGGCCGCCAGAGCCAGATGAAATACAGTCCGATGCAAAGCGCCAGAGCTAGACCGACATAAAATCCTCCACGAAACGAGATCGACACAAATTGCGACTTTATTCTCTTCCGCAGATTACGCGATTTCAGCCCGCACGATA
>QHNJ01000020.1 GCA_003218395.1 Verrucomicrobiota bacterium | reverse complement strand
AAAGCTTTCGTGGAACGCGGCGGGCTGATCGCAGGCAGCAAATCTTCCTCGACTACGGCCGCGCGCCTTCCGATGATAGGCAGATGGACACGGTCGAAGAGTACAGAATTATTCAAAGCGAAAACCTCGGTTCGCTCGCCGAAAAAGTGAATGCCGCGCTGAAGGAAGGTTGGCAACCGCATGGCGCACCTTTTGTTCATGTCAGCGGCGCCGCCGTGGTGTGTTGCCAAGCTATGGTGGACTTTCATCAACCAACGGGCACTGAGACAATCGCCAAGCTTCGCCGCGCGGCTGTAAGCGCTTTCCGCCGCAAGCACCAGGAACCGCTGCAAGAATAAAGTTCCTCGGCTGGTCGCCGAATTCGAAGCGATTGGGGAAGATCCTGACAAGTTCCAAGGCGTTCGTAAACGCGACGGAAGCGAGAAAAAACGGAGCGCGAGCGTAAGGCAACCCGCGCTCGGATGAAACGATTCTCTACTGTGAGCTATCCTCACCCGAGGCAGCACGCCCCAACTCTTTAATCGGGCAGCAAGCGAACGGTCAAGCATGAAAATCGGGGTAAGATTTCCGGCCGCGGCCGTGGTCCGCGTTCCTATGACGCTTCTTTGAAGTCGCCCGCGTGCTCGTGCGTCTCGATCACGTTCCCCGCTGCATCGAATACGCGAAACGGGGCATCAGAGCGCCCCCTGCTGGAGCCCGGAGAGAGCGGTCTTCCCGCAGAAGGGCTGAAACGTCGAAGGAGATGGATCCCGGACCATAATGACGGTTTCCGACGCAGATTCGTATTGCAGGAGGAATTCTAGCCCTCGCACATCTTCTGTTGTAAAAAACGGCTGGATCGCGAAGAGCGCGGGGATGCCGGGCTTGGGAAAATGAACGGACTCTCCCGGCACCAAGGTCTGCCCAATATCGAAGAACGACGGAATGTTGGTGGATGCTGGATGCTGATTCTCCTCCCCGTTGTTGAAGAAAACATGCTGAAGGTCGAAAGTAATGTTCGGTGTTCCCTTGGCAGATGTGTTCGTAACGCTGACGAGGCGGTGAGCTATCCTCACCCGAGGCAGCACGCCCCAACTCTTTAATCGGGCAGCAAGCGAACGGTCAAGCATGAAAATCGGGGTAAGATTTCCGGCCGCGGCCGTGGTCCGCGTTCCTATGACGCTTCTTTGAAGTCGCCCGCGTGCTCGTGCGTTTCCATCACGTTGCCTGATTCATCGTAAACGCGAATCACAGCATCGTGTGACCGGCTGTATCGGTTTTCCCGCAGCAAACTCAAAGGCTATTCAACGCCTAGCTTTTGTTGCGAATCTGTTGCGAAATCGGCTGGAAACTTGTTTTTATATGGGCAGCGCGTACGGGAGTCGAACCCGTGCACCAGCCTTGAGAGGGCTGTGTCCTAACCACTAGACGAACGCGCCATAAGTCGAATGGGCAAGAATAACTGCATTGTGCGTGGGCTGGCAAGGCAGTCGCGCAAATCCTATTTTTTATGTTTTTTTTGTTTATGCGCGGGCTTGGGCGTTGGTGTTGCCAATGAGCTGTCCGTTTCATGCCGCACGCGTGGTTGAGATGTATCAGCTACGTGTGAAGTCTCCAATGCTTGTAACGCTAACTTCATTTCGGGGCTCGAAGCCAAAGCCGACATTCGCTGGTAATAAACGTTGTAGTAGTCGCGGAGTAGATTCCGCTTTTCCAGATCCGTCCGGGCAGCTTGAGCGGTTGCCTTTGCGGCGCGCACCTCTGGATCGTTGACCACTCGGTTTTTCAATTGCCGCCATTCGATATGCATCCGGCGTTCATCACCTTCCTTGCCCAGCGAGGTCGTCCGTTTAAAGGCCTCGTCAAGCTGCGACAACTCCGGTACGTTCGGGCCGTTCGGTTCCGCCGAGGGTGTGGCCGTAACCTCCGGTTGTTTCTCTCCTGAGTAAAGATCGACAGACGGTGGCGCGGCAACCTGTCCCTCCAGCATCAGCGCCACGCCGCCCAGTGTTCCCAGGAGAAGCAGTCCTATTGATTTCATTCTCGTGTGTGGCCGGGTTGAATTCACCGCCCGTTCGTCATCTGGAAAATATGGATACCCGTTAGCTGCGCAATGATCGGGGCGAGTCGCCGCGGCGACCGGCCTCGTGCTTTTGGTAAATCGGGGCGAGAGGATTTGAACCTCCGACCTCGTGGTCCCAAACCACGCGCTCTACCAAGCTAAGCTACGCCCCGAATTTGTGCTGATGCATATCACGCGCTCCAATCCGGTGCATCCAGAAAGTTAATATTGCCGTCCCACGACGGTCACATGGAGCCGATCGAGTTCATCGCGACCGCCCCGTTTTCTAATACCGCTCCCGTGCCATTGCTTCGCCTCGCCTTGAAATCTCTCGGTGTGAAGCAAAATCCATGGAGCTCCGTGTCGTGGGTTTGATTCGCCAGCGTTGTGGCGGCGGAAACGATCATCGAGATTTTCAGAGAACCCAACATACCGGTGACGTATCGTCGCGCTCGTCAGAACATAGACATGAAACATATGATTCCTTGCCAGTCGCTTTTGAGGCGGAATTTGATCGAGCGATGGACCTGTCGCCGCGGCTAGCATCGCGCTCCTCGGAAGCTCGCTTTGGCGAAACCCCAAAACCAGCACGCGTGCGCTCCCCTAAATAACGGTTTGTGGCGACTCCATCATCGTGCGATACTCCCGCGTCTGGATTTAATCGCGGCCGGTTGGCTGCTTCGTCCTCGCCTCACCTCGCCGCATGTTCAAGCACGAAAAACTTAATCTTCTCATTTTCATTGTCCTGGTCGCACTGCAATTGCTCGGGGTGATCGGGCTCATGACGCGCTTCCAGCTTTCCTATCTGCCGATCATGCTGACGCTCTTTTTCTGGGGCGGAATGAGCACGACACTTTATCTGCATCGTTACCTGACCCATCGCGGCTTCGAAATGCGCGAGTGGCTCAAATTTCTTTTCGCGAACGGCTCTGCCGTGGTGCTCGCCGGTGATCCCGTCACTTGGGTAGGGGACCATCGCTACCATCATGTGAAATCTGATACGGACGAAGACATTCACAGTCCGTTGCACGGGTTTCCCTATGCCCACATGATGTGGCTGATCCGGAAGCCACCCGGATTTCGTGAGCGGTCGAAACGTTACGCGGCCGATGTGCGCAAAATTTGGTACTGCCGTTTATGGCAGCACTCTTGGCTCTACATCCTGCCGCATCTCGCTGTCGCCATCACACTTTACTTCACGCTTGGATTAGCCGGAATGCTTTGGTGCCTCTACGTGCCGATGCTGGTGATCTATAATGTCACGTGGTCGGTCAATTCGATCTGCCACATGCCGAAACTGGGTTATCGCAGTTTCGACACATCCGATCACAGCCGGAACAACTTTTGGGTCGGCGTCGCCGGTTTTGGCGAGGGATATCACAATAACCATCACGCCCAACCCCGCTGCGCGGCACATGGACTGCGGTGGTGGGAATTTGATCTGACGCGCTATGTCATCTGGGTCCTGGAAAAGTTTGGCCTCGCCTGGCAGGTCGTCTGGCCTGCAAAGGTTTCTTTGGCAACCGGCCTGCGGCCGGTTCACACGTCGCATCCGGTTTCGGTCGCCGCGGCGACCTTCGGCGCGACAAGGTCGTTGTAGCCGCCTCGCGGTTTGCCGCGCGCAGCGACGCGGGTACATCAAGCCTCGTAGCCTAGATTCGGAGCCAATCGCTTCTCGATTGCCGCGACGGATTCGCTTCGTCGCGTCGCATAATCGACAACCTGATCACGCCCGATTTGGCCGACGCCGAAATATTTTGCGTCGGGATGCGAAAAATAAAGCCCGCTCACGCTCGCGCCGGGATGCATCGCAAACGACTCCGTCAGTGTTATTCCCGCGTTCTTCTCCGCATCGAGCAAATCGAACAACGTTCGCTTCTCTGCGTGATCGGGGCAGGCGGGATAACCCGCCGCCGGCCGGATCCCGCGATATTTTTCGCGGATAAGATCGACATGCGACAGTTGTTCGCCCCAGCCAAAACCCCACGCGATGCGGGCCTGTTTGTGCAAGTATTCAGCGAACGCCTCAGCTAACCGGTCTGCCAGGGCCTTCGCCAAAATCGCGCTGTAATCGTCGTGTTCCGCGGTAAACCTCTTCGCCAGTTCATTCGCGCCGTGAATCGAAACGGCAAATCCGCCCAGATAATCATCCGATTGCGGATTTGATGCAGGTGCGACGTAATCCGCCAGGCAATGATTGAACTGGCCGGCCGGTTTTTGCATTTGCTGACGCAAAAAATAAAACGTGGCGAGTTTTGCCGCGCGCTTGTCGTCAACGTAAAGATCAACATCATCGCCAACTGAGTTTGCGGGCCAAAAAGCATAAACGCCCCGCGCGGTTAACAAATTCTTCGCGGTGATCTCTTCGAGAAGTTTCTGCGCGTCATCGAAAAGTTCGCGCGCCTGTTTGCCGATCACCGGGTCATCGAAGATCGCGGGGTAACGACCGCGCAGTTCCCACACATGAAAGAAGGGCGACCAATCGATGTAGGAAGCAATGTCGCGCAGCGCGAGTGCGACCTCCCGGGGAGCGCAGGCGTCTTCTGTGGGGAGCGCACGCGCCTCGCGTGCAGTCTTCGACGCCCCCGTCGAAGACCCGTCTTGTGCAATCTTAAGCGGGTCGAAGTCTGATAACTGGGAGGGAGCGCTCCGTCGGTTCCCTGATATTTGGGACGACACGGAGATCGTCCCTCCATCACTCGCGTACACGCGCACGCCGAGAAAGTCTGGTCTCGGTGGGACGTATCCGCTCCAATCAATCGGTGTTCGATCCGCCCGCGCTTCTCCCAGCGTAAGCAGTTTTTTCTCGCGTGTTCTGGCCGCGTGTTGGTCGCGCAATCGCGCATATTCGGCGCGTGTGTTTGCGTCGAATTCGGGGCGTAGTTGCTCGTTCAGCAGCGAATTGACCACGCCTACCGCGCGTGACGCATCAACCACATGCACAGTGCTGGCCCCATAATGCGGCGCAATTTTTACCGCCGTGTGCGCGCGGCTGGTCGTTGCGCCGCCAATCAATAATGGCAGCTCAAATCGTTCCCGCTCCATTTCCTGCGCCACATGCACCATCTCATCCAGCGACGGTGTGATCAGGCCGCTCAGCCCGATTGCATGCGCTTTTTTTGCCCGCGCCGTTTCCAGAATTTTCGCGGCTGGCACCATCACGCCGAGATCGATCACTTCGTAATTATTACATTGTAGCACGACGCCCACGATGTTTTTGCCGATGTCGTGCACGTCGCCTTTGACCGTCGCCATCACGATGCGCCCCTGCGGTTTCGCGTGGGCTGATTTCTCCGCCTCCATGAACGGCATCAGGTAGGCGACGGCTTTTTTCATCACTCGCGCGCTCTTCACCACCTGCGGCAGAAACATCTTGCCCGAGCCAAACAAGTCCCCCACCACACTCATCCCGGCCATGAGCGGACCTTCGATTACCTCGAGTGGCCGCTTGGCTTTTCGCCGCGCCTCTTCCGTATCCACGTCGATGTAATCAACAATGCCTTTCACCATGGCGTGCTTCAGACGCTCTTCTACAGTTTCCGCGCGCCACGCTTCATCTTTGATAGGCGTTTTATCTTTCGCCTTTACGCTTTCCGCGAATTCCACCAGCCGTTCTGTTGCGTCGTCACGCCGGTTTAAAAGAACGTCTTCCACGCGCTCCCGCAATTCTGGCTCGATCTCTTCGTAAACCGCCAGCTGTCCCGCGTTGACGATACCCATGTCGAGACCGGCGCGGATGGCGTGAAAGAGAAACGCCGCGTGCATCGCCTCACGCACCGCGTTGGTTCCGCGAAACGAAAACGAAATGTTGCTTACGCCACCGCTCACATGCGCTCCGGGAAGGTTCTGCTTTATCCAAAGCGTTGCCTCGATGAAGTCGACCGCGTAATTGCGATGCTCTTCGAGACCGGTCGCGAGGGTCAGAATGTTAGGGTCAAAGATGATATCGTTCGCCGGGAAATTAGCCTGCTTGGTCATGAGATCGTAAGCCCGCGCGCAGATGTCGATTTTCCGGTCGAACGAGTCCGCCTGACCGTGCTCATCAAAAGCCATCACGATGACCGCCGCGCCATATCGCTGAACCAGTCGCGCGTGCCGGAGAAATTCGTCCTCGCCGTTTTTCAGGCTGATGGAATTGACGATTGCTTTGCCTTGCACGCATTTGAGTCCCGCCTCGATCACGCTCCACTTCGAGCTGTCGATCACAATGGGAATGCGCGCGATCTCCGGTTCGGCGCCGATCAAGTTCAGGAAGTGAATCATGGCCGCTTCCGAGTCGATCATCCCTTCGTCCATGTTCACGTCCAGAAGGTTCGCGCCGCCCTGCACCTGTTGACGCGCTACGGCCAGTGCGCCGTCGAAATCGCCTGCCAGAATCAGCTTCGAAAACCGCGGCGATCCTGTGATGTTAGTACGCTCGCCAATGACAGCGAATCCAAAATCAGGCGTGATCCTCACCGGCTCCAACCCGGAAAGCTGAAGAACTGCGGATTGCGGTTTACCGATCACGGCTTGAATTTTCGCGGCGTGCAATTGCGCACACCTTGAACCAGTGCGCGGATGTGTTCGGGTGTCGTGCCGCAACAACCGCCCACCAGATTGAGCCACCCATTTGCTGCCCAGGTCGCAACTTTCGGCGCAAATGTTTCTGGAGTTTCAGGAAATCCTGTCGGAGAGAGCGGATCAGGCAATCCTGCGTTTGGATAAGCGCCTACGTAAAACGCCGCGATACGCGAAAGTTCTTCGATGAACGGGTCCATTTCAGTCGGACCCAGCGAGCAATTCAGTCCGACGACGAGCGGCTGCGCATGCGCAATCGAAATAAGGAACGCTTCCACGGTTTGGCCGCTCAGGTTTCGGCCGGCTTTGTCTATGACAGTGCCTGAAATCATCAGCGGGATTTTCTTTCGGGTTTCTTCAAAGACTTCCGCGATGGCAAAAATGGCCGCTTTGGCGTTGAGCGTGTCGAAGATGGTTTCGACCAGCAAAAGATCGACATCGCCTTCCACCAGCGCTTTTGTCTGATCAAAATAAGTTTGTTTGAGTTGATCAAACGTAACCGTGCGGAACGCGGGATCGTTTACATCGGGTGAAATCGACGCGGTCACCGGAAGGGGACCCATCGATCCAGCAACAAATCGGCGAGTGCCTGTCTGGTCGGAAACGCGATCTGCCGCGCGGCGTGCGATTTTAGCCGCCGCCACATTCATCTCGTGCACGAGTGCGCGAAGATCGACATCGTCCACCACACGTTGGAAAAATCGTTGATCCTTGCGACCGTCTGGCGCTTCGCCGGAAAAAAGAAAATCATGCAACCCGATGGTGGTGGCGCTGAACGTGTTGGTCTCGACGATATCCGCGCCGGCTTCGAGGTATTGGGCATGAATTTCCTCGATGATCTCCGGCTTAGTAAGAAGCAGAAGCTCGAGGCTGCCTTTGAGATCTTTGCCTTTCCAATCGCGAAACCGTTCGCCGCGATAATCGCCCTCGGAAAGTTTGTAGCGCTGGATCATCGTGCCCATGGCGCCGTCGAGCACGACGATGCGTTCGCGCAAGAGCGTTTCCAGAGGACGGAGACCATTTGTTGCCATGACTGTCCCGGAACTAAAGAGCGTTTCCCTGGCTAATCAAGAAACAAATTGACGTATCATGATACGTAGATGCGTTCGCGAGGATCCTTAATCCTAATCATGCCCGTGCTCCTGCTCCAAAAAATGACGAAGCTCGAAAGCCGAATATCGAAGTAATGACGAACGATCAGTCCGCTAATTTAAGCTTCGGGTTTCGTTCGAGCTTCCTCATTCGCGTTTCGTCTCGACTTCTCGCGATGTGACGTTTAGGTGAGTGCGGCCATGGAAGCGGTCCGGCTCTTCAAATCGCTTGACCGCAATCAACGCAACACATTCTTCGCTTGTTTCCTCGGTTGGGCGCTGGATGCGTTCGATTTTTTCCTGCTCACGTTCGTGACGCGCCAGATGGCCAACGATTTTGGCGCGAGCATCGCCGAGCTGAGCTACGCAATCACGATCACGCTAGCGATGCGCCCCGTAGGCGCCTTCATCTTCGGATTGCTCGGGGACCGGTTTGGACGACGCATCCCGCTGATGATCGACATCATCTTTTATTCTCTCATGGAATTGCTCACCGCGTTTTCTCCGAATTACACCTGGCTGCTGATTTTCCGCGCGCTTTATGGAATCGGCATGGGCGGAGAATGGGGGCTTGGCGCGTCGCTGGCAATGGAGACTATGCCGACTGCAGCGCGCGGATTGTTCTCGGGAATTTTACAGCAGGGTTATGCGTTTGGTTATCTGCTGGCGGCCGTTGTGTATTGGATTGTATTTCCGTTCTTCGGGTGGCGCGGCCTCTTCGTAGCAGGAGCGTTACCTGCATTTCTAGTACTGTACATCCGTGCGCAAGTGCCCGAATCGCCGGTTTGGCTACGTCGGCAGCGCGACACGAGTAATTTTTGGAGCGATCTACTGGTTGTACTAAAACGTCACTGGGTTCTTTTTGTTTACGTCATTTTGCTGATGACGGCGTTCAATGCCATGTCGCACGGGACTCAGGACATGTATCAAACTTTTCTCGGCGAACAACGCCACTATGGCGTGACGCAAAAGGCCGCGACCGGCATCATTTACGCTTTTGGGGCAATCTGCGGTGGAACAGTGGTCGGTCATCTGTCGCAAAAATGGGGACGCCGTCGCTCGATTATTTTGACTGCGGTATTCGGAATAATCCTTATTCCCCTCTGGGTTTTTCCGCAGGGCTTTGCGCTTCTTGTAATTGGCGGGTTCGCGATGCAATTCATGGTGCAAGGCGCCTGGGGAATCGTGCCGGTGCATTTGAATGAACTTTCGCCCGGCGCAGTGCGCGGGACCTTTCCGGGGGTTGCCTATCAACTTGGAAATTTATTTGCCGCCAACACCGCTGTTGTTGAAGCCCAGCTGGCTGACCATTTCCGTGACGCGAGCGGGCATCCGGATTTTGCGAAGGCGCTTGCTCTCTTTACGCTGGTGATTTTTTTGGTGCTGATTTTCCTCGCCGTTATCGGGCTCGAAGAGCGCGGAAAGGAATTTTAGAAATCGCCTTTAACCACGAATGAACACGAATTAACACTAATTTTGTTGTAGAGGCGTTTGTGCCAAGCGCTTCCTCGTCCATGTGTACTCGTCTCAATTTGTGGTCTAACCACAAATGGACACGAATTTTACAGACCTGTAGTGGCAGGCGTGCCGCCTGCGAGCGTTTAAGAATTGCAGCCGGACGGCTCTGCCCCTACAGAAGGAGAGATCGAACATCCAGACATCCGTTAGTGTCCATTGGTGCTCATTCGTGGTTAGTCGTTCGCCCCAATAGCGAAAAACCGCAGGAAAGAGTTTTAGTGGTGTGCGGCGGCTGGCGACACATCCGAACCGGTACTCGCCGGTTGCGACTGCGCGGCTACCTGGGTTGAGCCGCGATAAACGCCCGCTCCGTAACGTTGCTCGACAATTGCTTCCGCGATTCTGTCGGCCAGTAGCTCGCGATATTCCCAATCGCGCGCCTGGTTACCCTCAGATCGATTGCTCAGAAATCCGCACTCCACCAGGACCGCCGGATAGTAGGCGAGGCGCAAGACACGAAAGTTCGCCGTGTGCACGCCGCGATTGGCCGAGTGCGGGATCGTCATCAGCTTGGATTGGATCCGATAGGCCAGATCGAATGAATCGCCCGAATGATAGTAAGTCTCAAAGCCGTGAATGCCGCGCCGGCGTGAATCGTTGAAGTGAATACTGACGAAGATCGCATTCTTCTGCGAATTTTCGATGGCGACACGCTCATCGAGCGGAATGAAAACATCCGAAGAACGTGTCATGACTGTTTTCAATTGCGATTCGCGCAGCTTGCGATCGAGACGCTGGGCGACATCGAGAGTGGCGATTTTTTCGGCGCCCCCGAAACGGCGATAGGCACCGTTATCCTTTCCGCCATGTCCGGCGTCCACCACTACCGTTGCAAAAGTCTTGCTCGTATTTTTCGCTGCCTTGGGCGCGGTTGCACAAGCAGCCAACAAAGCGAGGAGACCGATGGCAAGAGCGCGGCTGATCAGGCGCGGCATTCTGATTTAATAGCAAAAAAAATGTCTTTCACCAAAGGTTTTTCGCCAGTCAGCTATCTATTTTCCGGCGATCACATACAAAAAGCACTTGTTTTTTGCGCTGTTGCACTTAAAGCCTTTACCTCTTTTATGATGATTCGATTTGCGATTCTGCCTTTCCTCGTGGCATTGAATTTTTCAATGTGCACGAAACATCCAAGCCCGGTCACGAGTTCCGAGCCAGTGACTTCATCGCCATCGACGGCTGGCGGCAGCCCAGCCCCGGGTGTTGCTGGTGCCGCGCCCTCGCCGAAAATTACCAAATCCGTTGTCGATCAGACGGCCCAGACAATCATCTTTTGTTATCATCGGCTGGTCGACAAAGTTCGCTATCCGGGCACCGAGATCACGCCGGCCGATTTCGAGGCGCAGATGAAACAACTTAAAGATGCTGGCATCACCGTAATCAGCCTGCAAGATTTGCTGGCGTGGAAACGTGGCGAGAAAAATATTCCGCCGCGATGCGCGGTCATTTCATTCGATGATGGATGGAAATCGCAATACGACGTCGCCTGGCCGATCATGAAAAAATTTGGATATCCGTTTACGATGTTCATTTACACGGAGGGAGTGCGCGGAGGCAGCTTGGGTGGCGGAGAAGCGATCACCTGGGAGCAGCTTGCCGACATGCGCGACAACGGAATCGATATTGAGGCGCATACCGCGACGCATCAAGACTTGCGCGAAGGGCATAACATAATGCTGGCTGCCCCCGGGGGGAAGAAGACCAGGACAAAATTGACCGGGCCCGCATACGAGCAATGGGTCCATAACGAAGTCGTCGGCTGCAAGGAACTGCTCGAGCAGCGGCTCGGCATCAAAGTGAATTGTTTCGCCGTGCCCTTTGGCAATTATAACGAGCACGTCAAAGAACTTGCGCGAAATGCCGGTTACGAAGCGATGTTTACCGTTTATGGCCAGCCCATCACCTTTACCTCTCGGCTCGATTCGCTTGGTCGTTATGCGATTGAAGCGAACAAGCCCAAGGTATTCGTTGACGCAGTCAAGATGATCGGCACGTCCAGCGGGGGCGCAGCCGCAGTTGCCGAAGTCGGCGCGGCTGATCTCTCAACCCAACCGGCGGATGGCGACACCGTTCGCACGGCGCTCCCGCTGATCAAAGCGAATCTCAGCCGCGTCGGCGGAATCGAGCCCGGCAGCGTGCAAATGCGCGTCAGCGGGCTTGGCATCGTTCCCGTGAGTTATGATCCGAAAACCGGCATCGTTTCTTATCAAGTGACGCAGAAATTGCGCGGGACCTCGTGCACGGTGATTGTCAGCGCGAAAGCGGAAGGCAAGAAAGTCGAGGCGCACTGGACTTTCGGGATCGAAGCGGCAGCCGCCGCTGCGCCGGTGTCTGCGGCGGCAAGATCAACGCCGACGCCGAAGAAATAGTCTAGCGATGGCACTTTGGGGAGCACACGCGCCTCGCGTGAATGACTAACCACTAATCAACACGAATAAACACCAATGGATCTTTGGACGTTCGATGTTTTCTTCTGTAGAGGGAGCCGTGGCGGCTGCAATTCTTAGACGCTCACAGACGACACGCCTGCCACTACAGCCTGTAGATTAGTGTCCGTTCGTTAAGAGTAGAAGAGTGACCAGAGATGTTTTCGCAACTAAGCGATAAGCTGCAGGACATCTTCAAAGATCTGCGCGGCCACGGCACGATCAGCGAATCAAACATCGACGCTGCGTTGCGTCAGGTGCGTCTGGCTTTGCTGGAGGCTGATGTCGATTTTCAGGTTGCCAAGAAATTCGTTGCCCGCGTCAAAGAAAAGGCGCTAGGCGAAGCTGTCCTTCGCAGCATCACGCCCGGCCAGCAGATAGTAAAAATTTTTCATGATGAGCTCTCCGGATTGCTCGGAGGCGACGCCGCCCCGCTCAATGTGGAGAAACCGGGCCGGATCTTGATTATCGGACTTAATGGCTCCGGCAAAACGACCTCCTCTGCCAAGCTGGCGCGGTTTTTAAAAAAGCAGGGGCATGCGCCGGCTCTAATCGCCTGCGATCTGCAAAGGCCGGCAGCGATTGAGCAACTGGCGACGCTCGGAAAACAAATTGACGTGCCGGTGTACACTCCCGATCCGGGTGAAAAGAATGTTCAGCGCGCCGCTGCGGCCGCGCTCGAATGGCAGAACCGATCGGCTTCAGGCGGACATAGCCTCAACATCTTCGATACCGCTGGTCGCCAGGAAATCGACGCAGCGCTGGTTGAGGAACTGAAAAAGCTGAAAGAATTTTTGCGGCCCCAGGAGACGTTGCTGGTGGTCGATGCTGCAACCGGCCAGCAAGCCGTCAGCGTGGCAACCCATTTCGACAATGCGTTGAAGATCACCGGAATCGTTTTGACCAAACTTGACGGCGACGCGCGCGGCGGCGCGGCATTGTCAATGCGTGAAGTAACGCGGCGGCCAATCAAATTTGCCGGCACCGGTGAAAAGCTCGACCAATTCGAACTCTTCGTACCTGACCGACTGGCCGGGCGGATTCTTGGAATGGGCGACGTGGTTGGTCTGGTCGAAAAAGCGGCCGAAGCAGTCGATGATGAGGAAGCCGCCCGCTTGGAGCGGAAGCTGCGCACAGCTTCGTTCGACTTCAACGATTTTCTGGCGCAGTTCAAAATGATGCGCAAGATGGGGCCGCTGGAAAATATTCTTGGCATGTTGCCCGGCATGAGTAACGTCCAAGGCCTCTCTATTGACGAGAAGCAGCTCAAGCGCACCGAGGCCATCATGCTTTCGATGACGAGCCAAGAGCGGACGCGTCCGGACATTCTGAATGGGCGTCGTCGTCAGCGCATTGCGCGTGGCAGCGGCTGCACCGTCACGGAGGTAAACGATTTGCTGCGGCGCTTTGGTCAAATGCGCAAGATGATGAAAAGCGCGGGCAGGATGAAGAGGACGTTAAAAGAGTTACAAAAGTTACATCGTTAAAAAGATTGCATTGCTAACTTTGTAACTCTCGTAACGTTGTAACCCTTGTAACTTTTCTAAAATGGCAGTTTCAATCAGATTACGCAGAGAAGGAGCGAAGAATCGCCCCTATTACAAAGTAGTGGTGGCCGACAGACGCAGCCCACGCGACGGAAAGTTTATCGAGATCATCGGGACATACGATCCGAAGAAGCCCGGTCACAACAGCACGTTGAAACTGGATCGGGCGGAATACTGGATCAGCAAAGGCGCGCAACCGTCCGACACTGTCCGCAGTTTGATCAAGAAAAATAAAAAACAGGCTGCCAGCGCCCCGGCTAAAGCTGCGTCTGAACCCACTGTCTCACCCGCGCCCGCGGAGATAACGCCGGCGTCGCCGCAGCCAGCCGTCGCAGAAAGGGCAGCCGGAGAACCGCCGCAGACCTGAAGGATGCTGTAGCCGCATCGCTCTGTCGAGGCGTCGGCCGGGACGGCGACAGAGCGCCGTGGCTAGACCGCGCAAGTGACAAAGATGAGGTTTGGGATACTTTCAACGTCGTCATGAGAGAATTTCTCGAGTTCGTCATTCGGCAATTAGTGGAATTTCCCGACGACATGGTGCTCACGGAAATTCCGAGTGGCAGAACAACGATTTTCAAGCTGCAACTTCGGCAAAGCGATGTCGGCCGCGTCATTGGTCGCAACGGCCAAACCATTCATGCGATTCGCGCGTTGCTCGTCGGTTCCGCTGCGCGGCATGGGCAACGCGTCACGCTCGAAATTGTAGAATAGTGCCGCGCGACTGTAGGGCGTCTGTGTCAGACGTCAGGTCGATGGCGTTTCACAGAAACGCCCTACAATCGTTGGACGTTGGACGTTGGATGTTCGACGTTTTCTTGACCAATGAAGATCGACATCGTGACGCTGTTCCCGGAAATCTGCCGTGCGCCGCTTAGTGAAAGCATCATGAAACGCGCCCGGGAAAATGGGATCGTCGATCTTTGCGTTCATAACCTGCGCGATTGGACGCAGGACAAACATCACATCGTCGATGATGCGCCGTTCGGGGGAGGGCAGGGGATGGTCATGAAACCGGAGCCGATTTTTGCAGCCGTCGAAGAACTGCGGCGGCAAATTGCGGAAGAATCTAAAATCGAAGATCGAAAATCGAAGATTGTTCTGATGTCTCCGGCTGGGAGCCGCTTTGATCAACAGATGGCGGCACAACTTTCGCGCGAATCACACCTCATTATCATTTGCGGTCATTACGAGGGAGTGGATCACCGCGTGATCGAGCACTTGGTCGATCTCGAGATCTCCATCGGCGACTATGTGCTTACGAATGGCGCGATCGCTGCGGTGGTCCTAGTGGATGCAATCGCGCGCTTGCTGCCTGGCGCGCTCGGTCATGAGCGATCTGCGGCGGATGATAGTTTTAGCGGTGGCTTGCTCGAAGCGCCGCAGTACACGCGCCCGGCAGAATTTCGCGGCTGGAAGGTTCCAGAGGTTTTGCTCTCAGGAAATCACGCGGAGATCGAAAAGTGGCGAAAAGAACGGGCGATCAAACGAACAAGCCAGAACCGGCCAGATTTGTTGGGTAGGGGCGATTGACCTCAATCGCCGTAGGCGGTTCAGGTGAACCGCCCTACCTGACACGTCCGAGAACTACGCACGCGTTAATTCCGCCGAATCCAAATGAGTTACTCATGATGTAATTCAGCTTCGCTTCGCGTCCGTGATTCGGAACGATATCGAGATCGCAAGCCGGATCGGCGTTCTGATAGTTGATTGTTGGCGGAATCCATTGCCGATCCAACGCGAGCGCACAAAGCGCAGCTTCAATCGCGCCGGTCGCGCCCAGCGGATGCGCGTAATACCCTTTCGTCCCGCTGACTGGTATCCGTTGCGCATGCTCGCCGAACACTTGTTTGATCGACATCGTTTCGGCGCTGTCATTCAGCTGCGTCGAGCTGGCGTGCGCGTTGACATAATCGATCTGCTCCGGCGCAAGCCGTGCGTCGTCGAGCGCTTCGCACATGGCGCGCATGCACGATTCGCCGCTCGGCAGGGGCGAAGTCATGTGGAAAGCATCGTTATTGAGACTGTAACCGAGCACTTCCGCGTAGATGCGCGCGCCGCGCGCTCGCGCGTGCTCAAGCTCTTCTATAATGAGCGAGGCGCCGCCTTCTCCCATGACAAAGCCATCGCGCAACAAGTCGAACGGACGACAAGCCAGAGCGGGATCCCCCGACCATCGGCTCATCGTTTTGATGATGTCGAATGCCCCGATCGTAATGGTCGTAAGAGGCGCTTCGGCTCCTCCGGCGACGATCACATCGGCGAAATCGTCGCGAACGTAGCGCAACGCTTCGCCCACGGCTACCGTGCCGCTGGCACAACTGTTCGAGTTGGTCGTGCCTACACCGCGAAAACCGAAGTCAATCGCAATGTTCGAATGGGCTGAGCCACCGAAAACCTGGACAGCAAGCGTGGGCTGAACTCCGCGGGCGCCCTTTTTCAAAAACCGGATGTATTGATCTTCGGCCTTGCAGACGCCGCCAAGTGCGGTGCCAAAACTGACGCCCACGCGATGTTGCGGTTTTTCGCGGGAATAGTCGAAACCTGCGTCGTCGAGCGCCAGCTTCGCTGATGCGACCGCGAATTGCGCATAGCGGTCGAGCCGTTTCAAGCGGTGCGGTGCAAAGAATTCTTCTGGATCCCAATCGCGAATCTCGCCCGCGCAACGCACGCGGAAGGCACTGGGATCGAAGCTTGTGATGCTGTTGATTCCACTCGTCTCGGCAAGAATGCCGTTCCAGAAACCATCGACGCCTTTGCCAATGCAAGTGATAGGGCCGATTCCGGTGATGACCGCGCGCCTTTGGCTCATGCAGTTACTCTGGTTGCCCTCGCTTCGACATAGGCCTTCATACAGCGCAATGTCTTGTTGGCAATGTTGCTAACGAAAAAATCACCGATGATTTTGTCGGCCAGTGGGGCCAGAACCTTCACTCGAAATTTGAGATCGTGCGCGATTTTCACCAGCACACCCTCTGGCGTCTCATCAAATGTCCAGATCACCCGCATACCTTTGGTAAGTGCTTTCAGATGATGAAAACGGACTTCAAGACGGTCCCGATCGATGATTTGTTCGGAGGTCCAGGAAATCGGAATGCCGGAACGGGTGGCCGCCATCACGACCAGGTTGCGATCCGAATTGCGCTCGAGATAACGAATGTAACGGTAATGCGGCAAAATCTTCGGCCACAGCTCCAGGTCCGCGGCGGTCTCGAAGATCGACATCTTCGGCGCGCGCATCACAATTGTGTTGGTCTTGTGCATTTCGTTTGCTCGAAGAATTAACTTACATGCACATGGCGCTTTGTCCGTACGATGAGGCCGAATTCCGCTCGCCAGAACATGGATCCAGCGCTAGCGCTTGATTTGGCGTCGGGCCGGCGCAGGGCAAGCGGTACAGCCCACGTTGGCAAAAGCGCCACCTTGCGGGTGCGGCCATTCGTCAATCCCTCGCCCCGAACCAGACCAGAAAAGTAACACGACCGGTACTTTTCCAGACCGTCAGGATGTGTCGAACTCGTTACCTCTTACTGTTGCCTAGTTGATCGGGCAGTCACATGGTCTAATTACAACCGCGTTGGGCCTCATCCGCTTCCTTCGCCAACTCTGCTAGTACGGTAAAGAACTGCGACGATTGTCCGATGAAAAGCCCCATGTCCGTCAGGAATTGAACAACACCCATGGCAATGCCATCCGTTTCGGTCGGTCGAATGATCGAACATCGCGGCAGGTCTGTGCTCAGGAACGGACACGGCTCCGGCATGATCAGGCTTTTGTTGAAGTTCTGGTTGTCCACCTCCAGATCAGGAAACGTCACCGATACACCGGTTACAGGATCCACAGCAGTCAATGGCGGCGCATTACCGGCTTTGTCCGACCAGGTTTGAAAGTGCATAGTTTCCGTGGGGCCGATGCTGATGAGGATCCGCAAGACTTCTACACTAGTGGCCCTTTGCGCCATCGCGGGATAGAGGCTGGTCCCACCCTGTTCGATCGTCGCGAAGTGGAAAGCCGCTGTATTCGCGATCGCCTGCAGGAAATTGGGATCCGTTGTGTCAGCATCGGTTCGAGGAATTGCCGTGTGCTGGTTGACCCCCAAGGTGGGGACGGCCTGCGGAAAGACGAAGTTTGGATCGAGGTCAGGATTATGTTTGTCGTTGCGGTACCTGGTCCACCAACTGGTGTCGATAGTGAGCTGCGTGAGATTTGTCAGCCGCAGTTTCCCGCTGGATCCTGTCGCTGAACTGCCTGGCAGAGTGCGAAACGGATTCAGATTCACCGTATCCGCGCCTTGCGACGCAAGGTAGGCATTCAGGAAGCTTTGATGAGTGTTTTCATCATCGGTGTTGTCGTGGATGTATACGGGCATGTCCTCATCGAGGACTTCAATGGCATCCGTATAGCGTGGATTCCCGGTTCCGCCCGGGACCTCGTGGTCTTGGACGCCGCCTAGTTCGTTGTATTGAACCCAAAAGTCGGTCTCGAGTATTTCCGCCGCCGCTGCAAACCGGAGCATATCCGCGTCTCCTTTAATGAGACCACCACTTGCTTTTGCGGTCGCAGATCTGCGGAGCGCTGTTGCGCTGTCGACCGACGCGGTATGGTCGGCTGGGACCTTCTTCCAAAAGACATTCAGCAGGGATCGTACACTGACGGAACTCTGGAATGGTTCGGCGTGGATCATCGTTAGTAGCCCCAATCGCGGGGGCTCACACAACGACCTGAACAGCATTGCCGCCACGCCTAATGGGACGCTCTGGGCGGTCGGCTTCCAGTACAATTCTGCAGGAGTGCAGCGCACGCTAGTGATGCAGAAGTTGCCGTGAAAACTTTTACTCCAAAAGTCAGTTCTGCGCAAAAGCCACTTAAAGATGGACTTCTTGCTCTTTATGCCTTGACGGTGCGGCCGTTTGCTGTACTCCGAGACCGTTCACACAGGGAGTTTCTTATGATGATCCGTTTTAGAATGTTAAAGGCCAGCGTTTTCACTTGTCTGCTTTCGCTCATTGCGCTGGCCAGCGCTTCAGCTCAGCTGGCACCGACACACAAGGTGCCCCGAAATGAGCCACTTGAAAGGTACGATAACCCGCCTGCACCCCCTCGAAAGATAGAGACTTCGCCGCGAATGATCTCGCAGTTCGGTCCGTTCACGAGTTTCCAGGTGAACGTGGATGCAAACGGGAACAACATCCTCGGGGACGCTGCGAACGAGTGTCCTATTGCGGTTGACCCCACAAACGGCAACAAGATGACAATCGCGTGGAGACAATTCAACGACGTAACATCCAATTTCCGGCAGGCCGGCTGGGGATACACCACCGACGGCGGCACGACATGGACGTTTCCTGGTGTTCTGGAGAATA
>QHNJ01000127.1 GCA_003218395.1 Verrucomicrobiota bacterium | reverse complement strand
CCATCCCGCGCGAATGTTCGGCACATCAATATGTCGATCTGGTGATTAACGAAATGTTGCCGCGGGTTGTGTCAGAAAAGCTGGCCGAATTTTGCGATGTCTTCTGCGAGCACGGCTATTTTGATATTGCGCAATCGAGAGAGATTTTGACCGCGGCGAAGAAGCTGGGGCTCAAGTTGCGACTTCATGCCGATCAACTCACTAATTCTGGCGGCGCAAAGCTGGCGGCGGAATTAAGAGCAATGACCGCGGATCATTTGGAGAAAACCGACGAGAAGGGGATAGCGGCGATGCAAGCGGACGGTGTACAGCCGGTTTTACTGCCCGGCTCGATTTACGCGCTTGGATCGACCGGCTATCCGCGCGTGCGGGAAATGATTGATGCGGGGCTGGCTGTCGTCATTGCAACCGATTTCAATCCCGGTTCGTCGCCGACGCCAAGCATGCCGATGATCTTGTCGCTCGCGTGCACACAAATGAAAATGTCGCCAGCGGAAGCTATTATAGCATCGACAATCAACGCAGCTTACAGCCTCAATCGCGGCGACAAGATCGGTTCCCTTGAGATGGGCAAGTCCGCTAACTTCTCGATCTTCGATTACGAAGATTATCGCGAGATTGCGTATTGGTTCGGATTTCCGCGAACACATTCAGTTTACGTGCGTGGCGAGCGAGTCCGCTAAACGCGCGAAATGACGCGAAAATTGAGTGGATCGGATTTTGTTTAGCGTCTTTTCGCATGTTTAGCGGATAACAAAGTGAGGAGTGATAACATGGGAGAAGAAATCTTGAAATTGGAAAAAGAATTCATCCAAGCAATTGTCAAAAACGATGCGGAAGCCATCGGACGATTCCTCGACGACGACTGGATTATCATCGACGCCGACGGAGGTGTCGTCGACAAGGCGCGTTTCCTCGGAGTGGTCAAGTCAGGCGATTTGAGCCATGAGATGATGGAATCTGATGACGTTCGGGTGCGTGTTTATGGAGATAGCGCTGTTGTCACAGGACTGACCAGGACGAAGGGGAAATTCAAAGGGCAAGACTTCACCACGCAAGAGCGGGCTACTGACGTTTTTGTGATGCGCGAGGGTCGATGGCAGTGTGTATTTTCGCAGCTGACTCGGTTCTCTAAGGAGTAGTCGAGCAGAATATTAGCTGAAATAACGATTTCCATACCCGTCGACGGCGATCGAGCAATCGCCGTTCCTTAATCGGCCGTAGTTGCCGGTTCGTCATTTGGGTCGGATCAAATTAAATGCGACACTCATAGGGCGCAGCTACAGTCGAACTATTAATGAAAGTCGAGATTGAAACGAAGCCCGGGTCTGTTTCCACGCTGCAGATCGAGTTGCCGTCCGAGGAAGTTTCAAAGGAATGGGATTCAATCGCAAACAGGTTCGCCCGACTTGCCAAGATTCCCGGGTATCGCCCGGGGAAGGCGCCGCGCTCGATTATTGAAAAGAGATTTCGCAAGGAAATTCAGGAAGAGCTAACTAAAAAACTCGTCTCGAAAAGTTATCATGATGCCATTGAGCAGGAGCAGTTGCGCGTAGCCTCATTGGCCAACATCGAAGACGTCCAGTTCAGCGAGGACAAGTCGATGCGCTTTCGCGCGACTGTGGTGACGGCGCCGGAGTTCGATCTGCCGGAATACAAGAATATTTCCGTGCAGTTGCCTGAGACGAAAGTGTCCGACGTAGAAGTCAGTGCGGCGCTCGAGCGCTTGCGTGATCAATCGGCTGACTTTGTCGATGCGCCGGAGCGCGGACTGCAAATGGGAGATTTTGGCGTGATCGATTTTGAAGGTTCAATCGATGGCAAGCTGATCAGCGAAATCGCACCCCAGGCGAGCAAGAATCTGCAGGGTGGCAAAAAATTCTGGCTACATCTCGCGGCCGATAATTTCCTCCCGAAGTTTTGCGACCAAATGATTGGGCAGAAACGCGACGAGACGCGGAAGATTACGATTGCATTTCCGGCGGATTTTCAGGTCAAAGAGCTCGTGGCCAAAGAGGCAAGCTACACGATCACTTTGCGAGAGATTAAAGAAAAGGTGCTGCCGCCGGTTGATGACGCTTTGGCGAGCAAGCTGATTCCAGAAAAGACGCTTGCCGATCTTCGCCAGATGGTCGAGCACGATCTCGAACACGAGAAAGAGCATGAGCGCGAACGAGCAAAAGAAGCACAGGTCGTGAAGTATTTGCACGAGCGCACCCAGTTCGAGTTGCCGCCTGCTTTGTTGAAAAATGAAACGCGACGCGTTTTAGCAGAGCTGGTGCAACGAAATCGGGAACGCGGCATTCCTGATGAGATGTTGAAGGACAAAGAGAAGGATCTCATCGAGAGCGCCGCGGCGCTCGCCTCTCACCGGTTGAAGAGCAACTTCATTTTGCATCGGATCGCTGAGCGCGAAAACATCGAAACATCGCGTCAGGATATCGATGCACGAATCCGTGAGGAAGCCGCACGGTACAACGTTTCTGTGGAGAAAATGCGTCAGGAGCTGCACGAGCATGAGGGCCTGAATACGCTCGCGGAACAGATTCTGCTTGGGAAGGCTCTTGATTTCCTGAAGGCGAATGTTAGCGTCGAAAAGATCGAAGAACCCGCTGTGGTGAAAGAGAAATTATGAGCGTATCCAGTGAAAATCTATCGCAATCCGTGCTGATTCCGATGGTTGTGGAGCAGACAGGCCGGGGCGAGCGCAGCTACGACATTTACTCGCGGCTGCTTAAAGATCGGATCGTTTTCATCGGAACGCCGATGGACGATCACATCGCCAACCTTGTTATTGCCCAGTTGCTTTTTCTGCAAATGGAGGACTCGAAAAAGGATATCAACATTTATATCAATTCGCCGGGCGGATCGGTAACGGCAGGACTCGCCGTTTACGACACCATGCAGTTTCTCACATGCGATGTGACGACTTATTGCCTCGGCATGGCTGCGAGCATGGCTGCGGTTTTGCTTTGCGCCGGCACAAAGGGTAAACGCTTTGCTCTCCCGAATTCAGATATCATGATCCATCAGGTTTCCGGAGGCGCACAGGGGGCGGCGAGCGACGTCGAGCGTCAGGTCGATTACATGTTCAAGCTAAAGAAACGCCTCATCAAAATCATCGCTCAACACACCGGCAAGTCCGAGGAACAGGTGCGGATTGACTCGGACCGCGACTATTACATGTCCGCGCAGGAGGCGAGGGCGTATGGTCTGGTGGACGAAGTGATCAAATCACGAAAGGAAGTGAAGCTGCTTGATGGCGCGACACCTCCTTCCGGAGACCGATCGGTAGCCGTTGCCGAGGCTGCTTTACCGCGCAAGGCCGGGGGATAACAACTCCTTTTTCTAACAAGCAAATATGGCCCGCGCTTCCAATCTCACCATGTGCTCGTTTTGTGGCAAGAGCCATGCCGAGGTGCGCAAATTAATCGCGGGGCCGGGCGTTTATATTTGCGACAGTTGCATAAACGTTTGCAAAAACATCCTCGATAAGGAGCTCAATGAGGATGCCAAGCGCCAGTCCTCCAACATCCGCGTGCCGAAACCGGCGGAAATCCGGCGCTCGCTCGACCAATACGTAATCGGCCAAGAGATCGCCAAGAAAACGCTTTCGGTGGCAGTGCATAATCATTACAAACGCGTGCTGCAAACTTCGGCTCCGGCCGATGCGTCAGCGGCGTTTCAGCCGGATCCGCTTGCAGAAGTTGAAATTGAGAAGAGCAACATTTTGCTAATCGGGCCGACTGGCTCCGGCAAAACTTTGCTGGCCAAGACGCTGGCCAGGATTCTCGACGTCCCATTTTGCATCGCCGATGCGACGACGCTGACCGAAGCCGGCTATGTTGGCGAAGACGTCGAGAACATCATCCTGCGCTTGCTACAAAATGCCGATTACGACGTGAAACGGGCCGAGATCGGCATCGTTTACATCGACGAGATCGACAAGATCGGTCGCAAAACCGATAACGTGAGCATCACTCGCGATGTCTCCGGCGAAGGCGTTCAGCAGGCGCTTCTGAAGATTCTCGAAGGCAGCACGTGCAATGTTCCGCCGCAGGGCGGGCGCAAACATCCGCACCAGGAATATATCCAGGTCAACACTGAGAAAATCCTTTTCATTTGCGGTGGCGCCTTCATCGGGCTGGACAAAATTATCCAAAAACGCATCGGCCAGAAAGTGATGGGCTTTGGCAGCCCGACTCTCGAGGTCGAAGAAGCGTTGCGAAAGCAGGCCATCCGCCATGTTGAGCCGGAAGACTTGCTCGCTTTCGGGATGATTCCGGAGTTCATCGGGCGATTGCCGGTTCTCAGTTCTCTCGACGCCCTGACGGAGGAAGAAATGGTGGCGATTTTGACCGAGACGAAAAATGCGATGGTCAAGCAGTACACGAAGCTTTTCTCGATGGAAGGCGTGCGGTTGGCGGTGACAAAAGACGCCTTGCGCGCCCTGGCGGCGCAAGCGGTCACGAAGGGAACCGGGGCGCGCGCGTTGCGGTCGCTGCTCGAACGGATCATGCTCGAGACAAAGACGCGGCGTAGCGGCCTACGGCCGGACGTTAAAAGGGTTACAAGGTTAAAAAGGCCGTAGCGCGGGATCGGTAAGCAGGCGGCTATTCTGTTGTAACGTTGTAACTCTTTTAACGGTTCACGCTCCCACATGCGCGTCGTCGTTTTAAATACCGGTACGGAGCTTTTGCTCGGTGATGTGCACGACGCGCATCTTGCGTTCATTGCGCGGGAGATTTTCCCTTTGGGTTTGCGCATCGAGGAGCGACGCACGGTTCCCGACGGCCAGGCGATTCGGCATACACTCGCGGAGCTATTTTCGAGCACCGAAATTCTATTCGTGACCGGAGGGCTGGGTCCGACCACGGATGACATCACGCGGGAAATCGTCGCGGATGTACTTGGATTGGAGATGCATCAGAATCCGCAGCTACTGGTTTCGCTTAGGCAGAGACTCGCAGCGCGCGGAATCAAATGGACGTCGCGCATCGCCCGGCAGGCTCATGTTCCTGTAGGGGCGCAGATTCTTCCAAACGAAAACGGAAGCGCATCCGGATTGTATTTGAAGGCAAACATCAAACGGCACATCCTTTCGCCGCACCTCTTTATCCTGCCGGGGCCGCCGCGCGAACTTCAGCCGATGTTTCGCGCGTCAGTAATGCCGATCCTGCGTTCGTTCGTGCAAGTTGCCGCCTCGATCGAACGGCGCCTCTACAAAATTGCGTGCACTGGTGAATCGACCGTCGAGGAAGCGATCGGTGAGAAAGTTCTCGCAATCCCGGGCATTGAACTCGGTTATTGTGCGCGTCCTGGAGAAGTCGATGTTCGGATTATCGGGAAATCTGACGCGGTCTCTCGCGTGGACGCGATCATCAAAAGCGAACTCGGACCTTCCATCTTTTCTGTGACCGACGAAACCCTCGAAGAAGTGATCGTGAAACTTCTCACAGCAAGAAACGAAACACTCGCTCTGGCGGAGTCGTGCACGGGCGGATTGCTTGCGAACCGGATCACGAATGTGCCAGGCGCCTCGAAAGTGTTTGTTGCCGGCTACGTTTGTTACGCCAACCAAGCCAAGATCGACATATTAGATGTGGAGCCGAAGTTAATCGAGAAGCACGGTGCCGCCAGCGACGCAGTCGCGCGTGCGCTGGTCGAGCGTGCTCGCGCATGCGCAGCATCGACACATGCTCTTGCTACAACTGGAATTGCTGGGCCAACCGGTGGTTCGCCGGAAAAACCCGTTGGAACGGTTTACATTGCACTGGCTGGGCCGGACGACATCCTGGCGAAGAAGTTATTTTTCCCGAGCGATCGGGAGACGTTCAAGGAGCTTGCCGCGCAAGCAGCCTTTGATTTGCTGCGGCGGAAATTAATCCGATAATCCGACAAGCAGGATGCCCGTTGACCCCACAGCCTGGAAGCCTGTGCTACGTTAATAATCGCCTACGTCGACTGGCGTGCCAACCTTCACGTGATCGTAAAATAGCTTTGCGCCGTCGGGCGATTCGCGAATGCAGCCATGGGAGGCCGGATATCCCGGCAAAATGCCAATATGCATCCCGACGCCTTCCTCGGTCAGCCGCAGAAACCATTTCATCGCGGCCCCAGAGAAATGGGTGCCACTCGGCGCCGAATCAATCCGCGCGCTAACGCCCGCGCGGACGACACGACCGGAGGAATCGACGAAATCGCCGTAGAGATTGGAGTGATGATTGGGGTCTTTTTCCAACACTTTCAAGTGGCCGGTCGGCGAGCTGTGGCCGCGTTTGCCAGATGAGATGGGGCCATCAGCCGCGATTTGGTCGGCAACCGTTAAATAGGCGCGCTGTTTTGGAATCGACACCAAGATATGGACGTTGTCTGGCGTGACTTGTTTCAGGACCGATTGATTGATTTTTAGCGGCTCTTGCTTGTGAATGAGGTCAGCTGGCTTGCGCATTGTTTGGGGCGGGTTCGGCGCGGCGTGGAAGAGACGGAGCTGACCGCTGACCGAAGACATTAGCCCAATCAGTAGCGCTGCGAAAAGGCGTATCGGGAATTTTGTTGGCATGAATCAGCCGCCACTGTAGCTGTTTACGCTGCGATGCATACCTGCGAGGACCTGAAGCAAGCCCCAGCCTTGGCCGTGATACCGCTCTGTGTGCAGGACTCCTTCCCCCTTGAAATTCACATAATCGACGAGGGCGTAGCAGCCCTGTGGCGTTCTCGCCATACGCTCAAATTGTTGCTCCAGGTTCGCGCGATCAGAAGGCGCGGCTTCACTCAACATTTTCGGCAGCGCGCTTTGCAACCGGGCAATAAGAAATTCTGTCTGAAGATCGACCGTGTCGGCAAGAAACTGACGTAACTGATTCATCTCTGCTGTGTGTTGGGCGCCAAGAAATTCAGCGCGTGAGTTCCACGGACACGGCTGCTCGGCGTCTCCCGAAAGCAATTTTGGCAATTTAGCGCCCCGGCCCGAAATGAAGCTTACGAGTTTTGGAAAACTTTCCTCGAACGGGCCACGCTGGTCCTTCGGGTACCAAATAAAATGGCCAATGCCCAGCGATGCGAAATTTTCGCCTTCGTTCCATGAGGTGAGACCGGCAATGGTTCCATTGCATTCGTTTTGCCAGATTCTTTTTCCGATCCTCAGCGCATCGCTGTGCGAAACGGTGACCGCTACAAGGGTCTGTAACCCAGTGCAAATAGACGTGACAAAGGCAAGAGAAAGGAGAACGCGCGTTCGACGGTTTTCCCCATAGCGCTGCTCTCTTGACGAATCACGTTTATCCATTAGCGTGCGACTTCCTGCGGCGCTCAATTTAAAGCAAACCCGCGTGGAAAATACCATCTTATGAAACGTCTTATCCTCATTTTCGCCGCGGGCTCACTTGCATTGCCTTTGTTCGGGCAAGAGAAATCGCCACAGCTCAAAGACCAGAAGGACAAGGTCAGCTATAGCATTGGCCTGAATATCGGATTCAACCTCAACCGCCAAAATGTGCAGATCAACCCCGACGTGCTCAGCGCTGGCATAAAGGACGCGATCGCAGGCAAACCGCAACTTACGACCGATCAGGTTAAAGAGGTTATGGCGACATTTGAAAAAGACATGCAGCAAAAACAGAAGGCAGCGGGAGAAAAGAACGCTTCGGAAGGTACGAAGTTTCTCGAGGAGAATAAAAAGAAAGAAGGCGTGAAGACAACGGCAAGTGGACTGCAGTACAAAGCCATTAAGGATGGAACGGGAGCGCAGCCCAAAGCAACTGACACCGTGACGGTTAATTATCGCGGGACGCTTATCAATGGCACCGAGTTCGACAGTTCATATAAGCGCGGGGAACCTGCGAGTTTCCCCCTTAACGGCGTAATCAAAGGTTGGACGGAAGGGCTGCAACTGATGAAAGTCGGATCAAAATATCAGTTCTTCGTTCCGCCGAATCTTGCGTATGGCGAGCGCACCGTCGGTCCTGATATCGCTCCCAACTCGACGTTAATTTTTGAAGTGGAATTGCTGGACGCCAAACCGGCTCCGACGCCTGCGCCGCCAGTTTCGCCAAAAGCC
>QHNJ01000126.1 GCA_003218395.1 Verrucomicrobiota bacterium | reverse complement strand
AACGTGCGTTTCGCTGAGAGGCCCAAGCGATTGTTTGCTTCGCGCTGCAGGGTGGTGAGATCGTAGAGTTGTGGCGGCGCTTGGGTAGTCGGCTTCTTCTGTTCCAGCTCGACTACGCCATCCTTGCCACCACACTTGCCCCGGATGGCGTCAGCGATCTCGCGGTGCCACAATCGCGGCGCGGCGCGATGCTCATCCCAAAGCGAGCCGTTTGCAGAGTCAAGCCGCTGCTCGGCATCGGGCAGATTCAACTGAAGACGACCGAGCAGTCTCCGTGTTCGCTCAATTTCAGTCTCGTCTTTCTTGAACGCTTCATCGAACCAGCGTCCCGCATATTCGCCGCCCGCGGCGCGGAATGTGCCGAAAATCTCATGCAGCTCGCGCGGCTTGAACTCCTGAATCTTTCTCTCGCGGTCCACGATGATGGCGAGCGTCGGCGTCTGCACGCGACCAAGTGAAGTGACCGTGCTGCCGCGTCCACCGCTGAGCCGCAACGTGAACGCGCGCGTCGCATTGATGCCTATTAGCCAATCCGCCTCGTTCCGGCTCCGGGCTGCGCTGGCCAGCGGCTGCATCTCGGCGTCGCTTCGCAACCGCGCAAAGCCTTCGCGAATGGCTTCCGGCGTCATCGATTGCAGCCAGAGACGCTTGATTGGCTTTTTCGTGCCGGCGTGTTGGACGATGTAGCGAAAGATTAATTCGCCTTCGCGGCCCGCGTCGCACGCATTGATGATGTCCGAAACATTTTTGTCTTTGATGAGCTTGCGAAGAACATTGACGCGGCCGCCCATTTTGTCCGCCGGCGCGAGCTCAAATTCCGTCGGCATGATCGGCAGTTTCTTCATATCCCACTTGTCCTGCTCTTTCATGGAAGCGGGTACCGCGAGCTCAAACAAGTGGCCGACTGCCCACGAGATCAGATATTTCTCGTTCTCATAGTAATCCTTGCCTTTTTTGAAGCCGCCGAGCGCTTTGGCGATGTCGCTCGCGACCGACGGCTTCTCAGTAATTATGAGAGACTTGGACATGAGGGGTTGCAACCGGAGCTTAGCTTCGCGCCAATTGCAAATCGCAAAGGCACGACACAGGCGACCTAGCCCAACTTCACAAAGTATTTGCCAGGCAACTGCTTAACAAGCCGCTTCAGTTCAAGGCGGAGGAGAGTAGAAGAAACTACCGCACTTGGCAAATCGCATTTGGCAGCGATTTGATCGATCGGGGTCTCCGACGCATCGATGGCGTCATAGACGCGGCGCTCCTCGTGCGAAAGTGGGGGCAACTGGCGCGACGCGGCTTCTGGTAGCGGTTTTGCCTCGGGCAGAAGGACTTGCAGATCATCCAAGATGTCGCTGGCGTCCATGACCAGCTTCGCGCCTTGCTGAATGAGCCGATTCGATCCCATGGCGCTCGGCGCATTGATGTGGCCGGGCACCGCGTAAACCGAACGACCCTGTTCCAGCGCCTGCGCTGCAGTGATTAGCGCACCACTGTTCAATCCCGCTTCGACCACGAGAATGCCGTGGCTCCAACCAGAAATGATCCGATTGCGCATCGGGAAAGTTTGACGATCTGGTTCAATCTCCATCGAGAACTCGGATACGATTGCGCCATTTCCGGCGCGAATTTTCTCGGCAAGAGCAGCGTTTTCCGGTGGATATAATGTGGCCAATCCGGAGCCCATCACGGCGATCGTGCGACCTTTCGCGGCGAGCGCCCCCTGGTGAGCGGCGGTGTCGATCCCGCGTGCGAGACCGCTGATTACGGTCAATCCCGCATAGGCAAGCTGATAAGCCAGCTTTTTCGCTGACTCCGTACCGTAATGTGTGGTGCGCCGGGCACCGATAATGCCGATGGCGTGGTGGTCGCGTTCTTCCAGTTCGCCCCAAACGTAAAGCACAATTGGCGGCGCATGGATTTCGCGCAGCGATTTGGGATATGAGGACGATTGCTGCGTAATGACCGCGGCCCCGAGTTCCCGCACCTGCTTCAGCTCAGCAGGCAGATCTACTGTCGATTCCCAATTGCTGATTTGATCGGCCACTTCGCTGCCGATTCCTTCAACTTTTCGAAGCTCGTTGCGTTTCGCAGCGAGAACTAGTTGAGGCTCCTTGAATACCTCAAGCAATTTTCGCAACCGAACCGGCCCAATCGTCGGCAGCATATTAAGCGCGATACAAGCTTCGGTCGCGTTCATTGATTCTCATTGGGCAGAGGTTTTTTGCGAAGCCGTCGCAAAATTCATCGGCTCGCAAGACTCTCGCCCACTGGAAATCAGAAGGGAATTTCGTCCTCGTCCGGCTCGGTTTGCCCGGCGGATTTCGGCGGGGGCGTGCTGGCTTTGCCACCAGCGGTCGTTTGTCGATCTTCTCCGGCGGTTTCGGCGGCAGCGCCGCCACCGACAGGGCGGCTGCCTAACAACTGCATGCTCTCGCCCACGACGCGAAGTTTGGTCCGCTTTTGTCCGCTCTGTTTGTCGTCCCACGTGTCCATCTGCAGACGGCCTTCGATGAAGACCGGCCTGCCTTTTTTTAAGTATTCTCCGGCGATCTCCGCCAGGCGCGCCCAGAGGACAACATCGACATAGGTGACTTCCTCCCGTTTTTCCCCGCTATCGGTCGTGTAGACACGATTCACAGCAATGCCGAGGTCACAAACTGCGCTGCCCTTGGGCGTGTAACGCACCTCCGGATCGCGGGTGAGATTTCCGAGCAGGATGACTTTGTTGAAGCTTGCCATACCCCGTTATAACGAAATTACTTTGCCTTTGCCAATTTTTTCGGCGGCTTCTCCTTCTCTTCCGTGAGGCGCTGATAGCTCTGACGATAGACTTCCGGATCGAGCTTAAATTTCGAGCGCAGTTTCCCAATCAGCTGAGGATCAGCGTTGAAGACAAAGTTCACATAATATCCGGCATCGAGCGCTCCGGCCACGTACGAAAACTGGCGCTTGTCCATTTTTTGCACCTGTTCGATTTGAGCGCCCTCTTTTTGGAAGTCGGATTCCAATCGATCGATGATCTCCTTGATGGTGTCTTCTTTGCCCTGCGAGTTCAGCACAAGCAGCGCTTCATAACGGTTTTTCATGATTCTTCAGTCTTGTTGAAAGTGTTCATCGCGGAATTGACACCATTGTCAATCGCGCATTTCACTGCCGCCACCGAGCGATCGATTATCGATCTAACGATCGGTTTTTCCTCTTCGAAAAACCGGCTCAATACGTAATCAACCGATCCTTCGAGGGGTGCCTCGCCGATACCAATGCGCAGGCGCGGGATCTCTTCGGTGCCGAATTGCATGATGATTGATTCGAGGCCGTTGTGACCGCCCGATCCCCCTTCGATCCGCAACCGAATGCGGCCAAGCGGAAGGGCGAGATCGTCGAGCACGACGAGAATTTCGCGCGGCGCGATTTTATAAAACTGCGCGATGGCCAGAAGTGGATACCCGCTTCGATTCATAAAGCTCATCGGCTTCACCAGAAGCACAGCACCGCAATTGGCCGACAGCGCGTCCCACTTTGTCGATCTTTCCCATGTCGATCCAAACTGCGCCGTCAATTGATCGGCAACCATAAAGCCGATGTTGTGGCGCGTGGCTGCGTATTCCGGGCCGGGATTTCCAAGACCGGCGACCAACCGAATTGGTTTTTCTTCCACGGTCGCGAAATCGAAAATCGAAAATGGAAAATGGATTACTTCTTTTGCTCTTTTTCCCTCGGAGCTTTTTCCTTCGCAGCCGGCGCGGGGGCGGCAGCTTCGCCTTCTTCCTTCTTCTCGGTGATAACTTCTGGTCCCGCAGGAGCAGCTTCGGCTTCAGCAACGGCTGGTTCCTCTTCAACTACAGGGGCGAGCACCGAAAACGCCGTGAGATCGAGCTGCACCTTTGCTGTGACGCCCGAAGTAAGTTGAATGTCGCGAACGTGAATGGAATCGCCGATGTTCAATTGTGAGATGTCCACGGTAATCCGATCGGGCAAATCGCGCGGCAGACATTCTATTGCCAGAGCGCGCAAGCTCTGCTCAAGCAAGCCCCCGAAATTTTTGACGCCATTCGCGGTGCCAATTGGCTCGAGGGGAACCTCGGCTTGAATTGTCTCGTCCATCGAGATGGCGTGAAAGTCGACATGACGAATGTCGCCACCCACCGGTGAGTGTTGCACTTCCTGCACAAGAGCAGTGCGACTGGATTTTTCGCCGGCGACCTCAAGCTCAACCAAAACGTTTTCTCCAGAGGCGTGGCTCATCATTACGTTGATATCGCGGGCGGCAACTTGCAAGGGCTGTGGCTTGTCTTTTCCGCCGTAAATGATCGCCGGGATCATTCCGCGCGCTTTTAATTTGCGCACAGCGGAACGGCCCACGTCCGTCCGCGGTTCTGCTTTTAGTTTAACTTGTTTTGCCATTTGTTGCGTTCTCGATGTTGAACAGCGACGAGACAGACTCGTCGTTATGGATCCGTTTTATGCCTTCCCCGAGAAGCTCGGAGACGCATAGCACTGTGGTTTTAAACCCTTCTACGGTGCGTACAGGTGTGCTGTTAGTCGTTACTAATTCCGCGATTTTCGATTTTTGCAAACGCTGGACCGCCATATCGACAAGAACAGCATGCGAAACCCCCGCATAAATCTTCAAGGCGCCGCGTTTTTTTAGAAGCTCAGCCGCGGAAGTCAACGTGCCAGCCGTCTCAGTAAGATCGTCGATCAGGAGCACGTCGTGACCTTCCACTT
>QHNJ01000125.1 GCA_003218395.1 Verrucomicrobiota bacterium | reverse complement strand
ACGACCTTTACGGCCTCACGCCCGACGAAATCAAAATCGTCGAGGCCGCGACGACCTGAGTGCATTGGCGCTTTTCTTGCGGCGCACTTCTTTGCCCTTCAACAACGGTCGCAGACCGCCGCCACTTCTCTTCAAATCTGTGTCATCCGCGTAATCCGCGGTTCTGCAGCTTTTGCCGCAGATGCGGCTGACACAGCCGCCACTACACTTTTTTGTCTTTTGCCAGCTTGAGCGACAAATCGCGCAACTGTCGCGGATCGACTTCGGCCGGTGATTGCGTCATCAAGTCCAAGCCGCGATTATTTTTCGGGAACGCCATTACGTCGCGGATCGATTGTTCGCCGCAAATCAGCATAACGAGCCGGTCGAGGCCGAGCGCGATTCCGCCGTGCGGCGGCGCGCCCAGACACAGCGCCCGCAGCAAGTGACCGAATTGTGATTGCCGATCTTCTGGACTGATCCCGAGCGCGTCGAACATTTTTTCCAGCAATTCCGGCTCGTGAATTCGAATGCTCCCACCGCCGATTTCCACGCCGTTCAAGACAATGTCGTAAGCCTCGGCGCGAATCTCCGGGAATTTCTTCGCCTTGAGCAACGCGATATCCTCGGCTTTGGGTCGCGTGAATGGATGATGCATTGCGTTCCATTTGTTTTCCTCGGCGCTCCATTCGAATAGCGGAAAGTCTGTTACCCAGAGAAAATCCCAGACCTCAGATGCAGATAGGAGTTTTTGAATTTCAGCGATCCGCAGCCGCAACCGGCCGAGAACCTCACAGGCGATTTTCCATTTATCGGCCGCAAAGAAGATGCAGTCGCCTTCTTCGAAGTTGAGTTTCGATTGCAACGCTGCCTTCTCTGCTTCCAAGAAAAATTTCACGATAGGCGATTTCCATTCACCGTTCTCGATCTTGATGAAGGCGAGACCCTTTGCGCCGTACAACTTTGCAATTTCAGTTAATTCATCGGCTTGTCCGATGGTGATTCCCGCAAATCCTTTCGCGTTAATCGCCTTCACCACGCCGCCCGTATCAAGCGCACCACGAAAAACTTTAAAACCGCTCTCGCGAAAAATTTCGCCAAGATCGACAAGTCCTATTCCAAAACGGCGGTCCGGTTTATCGCTGCCGTATCTGCCGACCGCCTCCCGATAAGTGAGCCGGTCGAACGGCGTTTTGATGCTGATGTTGCTCGCGGCTTTGAAGATGGCAGCGAGCATTCCTTCCGTAACCGCGAAAATGTCGTCAGGCGTTACGAACGAAGCTTCAATATCGATTTGCGTAAATTCCGGTTGCCGGTCCGCACGCAAATCTTCGTCGCGAAAACATTTCGCGATCTGGAAATATTTTTCCACGCCCGCCACCATGAGGAGTTGTTTGTATTGCTGCGGCGCCTGCGGCAACGCGTAGAATTTTCCGGGCGTGATTCTGCTAGGCACCAAAAAATCGCGCGCGCCTTCCGGCGTGCTTTTGGAAAGAATCGGCGTCTCAATCTCGACGTAGCCCTGGCTGTCGAGATAATCGCGCGTCGCCTTCGCCGCGATGTGTCGCAACCGCAGATTGCGCGCCAACCGGGGGCGGCGCAAATCGAAATATCGATAGGTCATCCGCAAATCTTCGCTGTGTGGCTCGGCGTCGATCGGGAACGGCAGCGTGTCGGCCCGATTTAAAATGCCCAAATGATTCGGTACGACTTCGATGTCGCCGGTCGCTAGATTTGGATTTTCCGTGCCTGGCACACGCGCAGCCACTCGACCCGAAACCTCGATCACATCTTCACTCCGCAAGCTGTGCGCTTGTTTTGCAAGTTCCGCGTTTTCCTCAGGACGAAAAACAACTTGGGTCAGACCTTCGCGATCACGCAGATCGATGAAAATGACGCCGCCATGATCGCGCGAGACATGCACCCAGCCGGCGAGCGTAACCTGCCTGCCGACGTCACTTTTCCGAAGCGAATTGCAATCGTGCGTGCGATACATGCTCAAGCGGAATCGGGGACGTTGAAGAATTTTGCGACGCTGTCCAGCAACGCCTTGTTGGGAATGAGTGACTCCTCGCGGGTGGTCAGGTTCTTTACTTTGACCTGCGGCCATTCGTCGCCATAAAGAAGCGCAAGCGAGGCGCCCCCGTCTTCGGCAGCTTGAAATTGTCTGGCGACTTTCGTTGGCGTGAGCGGATAATCCACGCGGTAGCCGTGGTCTCGAAGTTGCTGGATTTGCGCGAGAGCGTCGGCGCGGTGTTTCTCTTTAGCGATGACAACATAGATATCGATCTTGCGCTCGGCAGCGATTGCTTGCTGCATCTGTTTGAGCGCGTGCGGCGTTTCGTTCACCACTTCGCCGAGAACGACATCGCCCATGGCGAACCCGAGCGCGGGCATTGAAACTGCATCATCACTCAGTTGCTGAATCAGATTGTCGTAACGGCCGCCTCCGGCTATGGCGCGAAGGTTTCCCGCGCGATCAAATAGTTCGAAGACGATCCCGGTATAATAGGCGAGTCCGCGGACGATCCGGACATCGATATCGACGAATTCGGCGAGCCCACGATCCCGCAGACCATCGACAAGCCGGTCGAGCTTTTCGCTCTTTCCGCCCTCGCTCAGAACTTTCAATACAAGATCAGCGAGCTCACCGAGTTTCTCTATGGTTTTCTCGCGCGATTCGCGCCCGAATTTGTCGATTACCTGTAGTAAATTATCCCAGCGATCAGCCGGGACGTTTCTCTCGCGAAGAAAATCGGTCCAAAATTCCCGGTCGCTAATTCGGACGACAACATCATTTTCTGTGAGCCCAAATGCACGCAGGAGATCGATGCACAGGGCGAGCAGCTCGATATCTGCCGCCAGCGCGGTTTCGCCAATTATGTCGCAATTGAGCTGGAAGTGTTCGCGCAATCGGCCGCGTTGTTGTTTTTCGAAACGGAAGAATCGACCGATGGAAAACCATTTGAGGGGTTTCTTGAATTCGCGTTCGTGCGCGGCAACCACGCGGGCGAGTGTGGGCGTCAGCTCAGGGCGCATGGCGACTTCGCGCTCACCTTTGTCGGTAAAGTTGAAAAGCTGGTCCACAATTTCCGAGCCGCTTTTCTTTTTGTACAATTCAGTCGGCTCGAGAATGGGGCCTTCCCATTCGACAAAGCCATAGCGACGAGCGACTTCGCGCCAACGCGCAAAGATGTAATTGCGGACCGCGCAGTCGTCGGGCAGAAAATCGCGAAAACCGGGTAATTTCTGCATAGAAGTCACGTTAGCGTGCTGTGGCGCACGAAGGTCGATTACGTGTTTCGATGCGACCACGCGGGACAGAATTTACGATAAGAAGGTGCAGTTGAAGAAACTCTGGCGCTAGGGGGCCGGAGACATACACGATGGAGAACATCCATTCAATCAAAGCAGAGGGACAAATATGAAACAAACGAGATTAGTGAAAATATTGGCAACGGGAGCGGCCTGCGCGGCAGCGGTCGGTATAGCGTTCGCGCAGGAGACCACAACCACGACGACAACGAACCCGGCGACGGGAACGACGACCACCGAGTCGGCGACAACCACGAGCGTAGGGACGATTACAGCTTACACGCCCGATTCGGACTATATCATGTTCCGCACGTCGACGGCTACGGCCCCCGTGCGGTATTACTATACGAAAGAGACGACCATTCTGGATCCGGAAGGGCATACCGTGGCATGGTCGGCCATTCGGCCAGACATGCCGGCGACGGTCTATTACACGAACGTCGGCGACCGAGTGGTTGTTCGCAAAGTCGTGTTGAGCCAGCCAGCAGCGGTCTACGAGAAGAAAGAAACCACAACGACAACGACCAAGCCTTAATCGCGAAAGGTCGTTCGTTTAGTAGAATCAAAGGCGCTCGCGGAAGGTTTTCGCGAGCGCTTTTTTTCTGTAGCCGGAGTCTGTGAGCGTCGGACGAAAGCGACTCCGAACGCTTTCGGAGCTGCTACAGCGTCAGTCCCCGTAACCATGCGGAAATTTCTGGTGCCATTTCCAGGCGCTCTCGATGATCGCGTCCAGTGACTGGAACTGTGGTCGCCAGCCCAGTTCATTTTTAATTTTTTCCGAGGAGGCGATGAGTCGCGATGGATCGCCGGATCGACGCGGTTTTTCGACGGTATCAATGTTTCGTCCTGCGATTTTACGGCAAGCTGCGATCACTTCACGAACGCTGGAGCCACCGCCCGTGCCGAGATTATAAAATTCGCTCTTGGCCGCCTCCAGAGCCAGAATGTGCGCCCGCGCAAGATCGAGAATGTGGATGTAGTCGCGAATGCAGGTGCCATCCGGAGTTTCATAATCAGTGCCGTAAATTTCCACGTGCGGTTTTTCGCCAAGCGCTACCTTGAACACGTTTGGAATCAAATGTGTCTCAAGCCGGTGATCTTCGCCGAAATTGCCCGTGGCGCCGGCCGCGTTAAAGTAGCGAAGTGAAACGAACTTCAAACCATGAATCTGGTCGTACCAGCGTAAAATTCTTTCAAAGGCGAGTTTCGATTCGCCGTAAGGATTGATTGGGCGCGGCGGCGCAGTTTCGTCGATTGGCAGTCGCGTAGGCGGCCCGAAAATCGCACAGGTCGAGGAAAAAACGATCCGTTCTATATGCGTTGTCACCATGGCATCGAGCAGGTTCAAGCCGTTGGAAATGTTGTTGCGAAAATATTTGGACGGATCACGCATTGACTCGCCGACGAGCGCGCTGGCAGCAAAATGCATTACCGCTTCCGGACGAGTGCTGGAAAGCGTGGCCTGGATTTTTTCGCGCTCAGTCAGGTCGCCTTGGATGAATCTCGCCCGTGAATCCACTGCGCTACGGTGGCCTTCCCCCAGATTATCGAAGACAATCGCTTCATGACCTTCATCGAGAAGCAGCTCCGTGCAAATGCTCCCGATGTAACCGGCGCCGCCAACGACGAGAATTTTCATCCGG
>QHNJ01000094.1 GCA_003218395.1 Verrucomicrobiota bacterium | reverse complement strand
ATTTTGTAAAAAAGTTCCGAACTTTTAAGCCATCTTGCTTTCAACAATCTGATCAATCTTCTTAAATTCTGATTCGGATTCGGCGCTGATTTTCCGGACCTTTTCTTGAAGAGCCGACTTAAATTTTTCATCTTTCAGCCCAGCCAGATTAATTCTTACGTTCAGTGCCGCCCCTCCTATACAGGCGCGCGTGGCCAGAGCGCCAACCCCAACGTCTGAAATTGAAGCTGGATTCCCCTTTTCAGCCATCTCCGAAAGCAGTTCGTACGACCGGGAGGCCATTTCCATTACCTTCAACGGAATCTCTGCCGCATATTTCGTGGCCTGTTCGACGGCCGCCGAGCGCGCCGATTTCTCTTCAGCCGATTCCTTGGGCAACCCGAATGCGTCCATTACCTTGTTGAACGCTGCTGTGTCTTCATCGACAAGCGCGAGCAATTCGTCTTTGAGTTGCTGCGCCTTGACCGCCCAATCGCTGAAATACTTGATCTTGTCGTCCCATCCACGTTTTCCCGCTGAAAGATTAGCCACCATTCCGCCAAGCGACGCCCCTAAAGCGCCCATCAACGCCGCTACCGAACCGCCGCCCGGCGCGGGCGAATCGCTCAAGGTTTCATTGCAAAACTCGCGCAGGTTCATTTTCAAAAGCGATTTCCCGGAATCGGACTCAATTTTGAATTCAATCACCTTCTCTTTCGGATCGAAAGGTTTCAATTCACTCAGGCCCATCGAGCGGACCGCCATGTCGATCAGCTCTTCCTCGGAAGCGCCCTCCGACCATTTCTGTTTTCGGAGAAAATAGCGGCCGGCATCGACCAGACATTTCTTCGGTACCATGCCTACGATCTCCGACCCGGTCACGCGCAGGCCGCGTTTACTCGCCGCTTCGACGCAGGTGTCGAATGCCACATGCAACGGCGTTTCTTCAATGTTCGTCAGGTTCATCGAAACTTGAGCGATCCCGTATTCTTTCACAAACCAACCGATAGCCTTGACGTGTTTCAACATCCCCGGAATGCGGACCGCCTCGCCGTTTGCATCGACAACCGGTTTTCCCGAAGGCGTGTCGTCTTCCGTTTTGACCCGACCTTGTTCGCGCACATCGAAGGCGACCGAGTTCGCTCTTCGCACCGCTTTCGTGTTCAAATTCACGTTGTAGGCAACCAAAAAATCGCGCGCTCCGATCACCGTTGCGCCCGATTTTTCGTTGAGCGCGGCAGGGCCGAAATCCGGTTTCCACTCACGCTGTCTAATTTTCTCGAAAAACCCTTCGTATTCGCCCGCGCGAATCACCGAGAGATTCGCGCGCGACTTATCTTTCGCCGCTTTTTCGTAGAGATAGACCGGAATATTCAACTCCTCGCCGACGCGTCTTCCCAACTGTTTTGCGCAAGCAATTGCTTCCTCCCAACTGACGTTGCTCACCGGAATAAACGGGCAAACATCGGTCGCGCCCATCCGTGGATGCGCCCCCTTGTGTTTCCGCATGTCGATAAGTTCGGCCGCTTTTTGAATCGCACGAAAGGCGGCTTCCACCGTGGCTTCAGGGCCGCCGACAAAAGTCACCACCGTCCGGTTCGTGCTCGCGCCAGGATCGACATCGAGCAGAGAAACGCCGTCCACCGATTCGATCGTGCCCGTTATCTGTCGAATGACATCCAGCTCGCGCCCTTCCGAGAAATTCGGCACGCATTCGATCAGTTTTTGCATGATTCAACCCCGCGCCTGCGGCTTTATCGGGATATCGATCTTGTGTTCGGCGGCGAATTGGATGGCGTGCGGGTAACCGGCATCGGCGTGGCGAAGGACGCCCAGTCCCGGATCGCTGGTAAGGACGCGCTCGAGACGGCGTTTGGACTTTTCAGTGCCTTCGGCGACGACGACCATGCCGGCGTGCTGCGAATAGCCGATACCGACACCGCCGCCGTTGTGGATCGATACCCACGATGCGCCGGCGGCCGTGTTGATGAGCGCGTTGAGTAGCGCCCAATCGGCAATCGCGTCGCTGCCATCAAGCATCCCTTCGGTTTCGCGATTGGGCGACGCCACTGAGCCTGCGTCGAGATGATCGCGTCCAATTACAATTGGCGCTTTGATTTCACCGCGTTTCACCAGCTCGTTCATTGCAACGCCGAACTCGGCGCGCTCGCCGTAACCGAGCCAGCAAATCCGCGCGGGCAATCCCTGAAACTGAATCCGTTCACGGGCGAGCTTCATCCAGCGCGCAAGCGTTTGGTTTTTCGGAAATAATTCGAGCGCGAGCTGATCGGTGCGCGCGATATCTTCGGGGTCGCCGCTCAATGCGACCCAGCGAAATGGCCCGCGCCCTTCGCAAAAAAGCGGACGAATATATTCGGGAACAAACCCGGGTATATGGAACGCATTCTCTACGCCGGCCTTTTTCGCCTGCGCGCGGATATTGTTCCCGTAATCGAAAGTGACCGCGCCTTTCTTTTGCAGAGCGAGCATGGCATCAACGTGAATGGCCATCGAGTGCATCGCTCGCTCGATATATTCGTCAGGATTTTTTCGGCGCAGCGTGAGCGCATCTTCGAGCGGCATCCCGTGCGGCACGTAGCCGTTCAATGCGTCATGCGCGCTGGTTTGATCGGTAAGGACATCGGGAACAATACCGCGGTTGACGATTTCCGGCAGAACATCGGCGCAGTTACCGACGAGGCCGACCGAAAGCGATTGTCCATCCCTGCGCGCTTGATCGATCAGTTTGAGCGCTTCATCGAGCGAGTGCGCGATTTTATCGCAGTAACCGCTCTTCAATCTCTTCTCGATCCGCGCTGGGTCGACTTCGACTCCCAAGAAAAGCGCGCCGTTCATGGTCGCGGCGAGCGGTTGCGCGCCGCCCATTCCGCCGAGACCTCCAGTGAGAACAAATTTTCCTTCGAGTGATCCGGCAAAATGTTTGCGGCCAGCAGCGGCGAACGTTTCGAACGTTCCCTGCACTATTCCCTGGCTACCGATGTAAATCCACGAACCGGCGGTCATTTGTCCGTACATGGTGAGTCCCATTCGCTCGAGGCGATTGAATTCCGTGTAGTTCGACCAGTGGCCGACCAGATTGGAATTCGCGATCAGCACGCGCGGCGCTTCGTCGTGCGTCCGGAATTTCCCCACTGGTTTGCCGGATTGCACGAGGAGCGTCTCGTCGTTTTCGAGTTCGTGCAATGATCGGACGATCGCATCGAAAGCTTCCCAGCTTCTCGCGGCGCGCCCCGTTCCGCCGTAAACTACGAGTCGGTCCGGATCTTCGGCCACATCCGAATCAAGATTGTTCATCAGCATCCGCATGGCCGCTTCCTGATGCCAGCCTTTGCACCTTCGTTCCTTGCCCCGCGGTGCGTGGATAATAGGTTTTCCTCTCATGATATTTCGTAGCCGCTATCAAAATCACCGCTGCGAATCGCTTCAGCAACACGCGCGATATCGCCGGAGAGCGAACGATCCTGCGTCAGCGCCGGCGCGATTTTTCTGACGGTGGCGAAAGCGCGTTCCACGCCAACACCCGCTTTCAATGGATGCCGATGTTCCAAAGCCTCCGCCCCGGCGAGCAGCTCGATCGCCAGCAAACTTTCGCCAAGATCGACAATCGCTCGGAGTTTCAATGCGCCGGTCATTCCCATCGCGACGTGGTCTTCTTTTCCACCCGATGTAGGAACATTGTCGATGCTCGATGGGTGCCCGAGCACCTTTGCTTCGTTGAGCAGAGCGGCTGCAGCGACGTGCGCGATCATAAAACCGGATTCCATGCCCGGATGCCGGGCGAGGAACGCGGGCAAACCTTCGTTCATGTCGGGATTGATTATCCGCTCGATTCGGCGCTCGCTGATACTCATCAAATCTGTCAGCGCGATGGCAGCGTAATCGAATGCGAGCGCAAGGGGCGCGCCGTGGAAATTGCCGCCGGAAATTACGTCGCCGTTTTCGGAAAAAACCAGTGGATTATCAGTGGCCGAACCCGATTCGATCAGCAGCACGTTCTCGCAATGCGAGAGTGCGTCGCGAACTGCGCCGTGCACCTGCGGCATACACCGCAGACTGTACGCGTCCTGGATGCGCGGGTCCTCCTTCAGATGTGATTGTCGAATCTCGCTTCCTTCCAAAATCGACAACAGATGTTTGGCCACGGCTTTCTGACCGGGATGCGGTCTGGCGTTTTGCAAACGCGGATCGAAAGCGACGGGAGTTCCTTTGAGCGCCTCGAGGCTCATCGCGCCGGAAACATCGGCGACGCGAGAAAGCCGCTTGGCGCGGAGAAGCGCGAGCCCACCCACTGCGTGCATCGCCTGCGTACCGTTGAGCAGAGCAAGGCCCTCCTTCGCCTGTAACTCCACCGGCTCAAGCCCAGCGCGACGAAATGCTTCGCGGCTTTCCATTCGTTCGCCTTGAAAAAACGCCTCGCCTTCGCCAATCAGGCTTAAGGCAAGATGGGCTAGCGGGGCAAGATCGCCGCTGGCGCCGACCGAGCCTTTTTCCGGAACAACCGGGCAGACGCGGCAATTGAGCATTTTACAAAGTATCTCGATGATCTCGAACCGGATTCCACTTAACCCAAGAGTAAGCACATTCGCGCGCAGTAGGATCATCGCGCGCACCTCCGGTTCTGGAAGCGGATTGCCGATACCGCAAGCGTGACTGCGAACAAGATTAAGCTGGAGCTGTGCCAACTCGCCCCGGGGAATGCGAACATCCGATAGTTTGCCAAAGCCCGTGCTGACACCGTAAACGACTGCGTCGCGCGCGACGATATCTTCGATGACTTTACGCGAAGCAAGAATGCGCGGGCGTGCGGACGGCGAGACTTCAACGGCCGCATCGCCGAGCGCCACTGTGGCGATCTCGGTTAGCGTCATCGTTTGGCCGTTCAATTCCATCTGGGCAAGTTAAACGTCCAACGCTCAAGTTCCAAGGCAAAACCATTCGCGGAAAAAAAACTCGGACGCCTGACTTATTTCCCCCCTTTCGGAGCCGGAGCCGTAACGACTGCCTCCTTATGTTGTGCACAAGCCCCTAGCCCCAAAGCACTGACCAATATGGCCACAATCATGATCGCTTTTAAAAATTTCATTCTTCTTCGCCTCCTTTCCGAGCGGGTTGCTGCCCTGTTCTAGGTGGGGAAGTTGGCAGGCGCAACGCTTTTTTCCATTTTTTCGCGTGTCTGAGCTGCGCATATTATTCGAGCCATAAGATCCGCGACATGACCAAATTCTTCGTCGGAGGAAGCGGATCGGCAAACAATAAACTCAGCCGCCTGATCTATTTCGAGTAACCGGTCGTACCCGCACTTGTGGTCATCGTCTCCTGTTTTTTAGCACAGGCCCCGAGTCCCAAACTAGTGACTAGTACGGCTACAACCATAATCATTTTCACAAATTTCACTCTATCTCGCCTCCTTTCCCAGCAAGTTGCTGCCATCTTCTAGGTGGGGAACTTTGCAGACGCAACGCTTTTTTTCTCCATTTTCTTTGAATCTCTAAGTCGTGGTCTTCATTCCTCGATGATCACATGGGCACCTTCCTCAACGAGGTCAAACAACTCCACGACATCATCATTTCGCATTCGGACGCACCCGTGGCTGGCTGGGCTGCCTATTTTGTCCTCATGCTTTGTTCCGTGAATGTAGATAAAGCGGTCGCGTGCATTGGCGTTTTGCTCATCCAAGCCATCCAGCCACAGGATTCGTGACATGACCAAATCCTCCGTCGGGGGAAGCGGATCGCCCGGCTGAAGCGGTATGCGATTGCGAAAAACGGTGTTGCTCGGCATTTCGCCGCCGATTTTTTCTGCCACACGGAACCGCCCGGTCGGTGTCTTCATGCTCCCTTCTTCGGTTCCGACTCCAAATCGCGAAGTGGACACTCGGTAACTACGGATTGGCACTTCACCTTCCTTCAGCGTGAGCCGCTGATCGCGAATTGAGATGTGGATGTTTGTCCGCGACGTTTGCATGGGATGAGGCCGGCGATAGAATCCGTTTGCTGATGAAAGCTTATCACATTGCCGTGGTTGGCGCGACCGGCGCGGTCGGTCAGGAACTCTTGCGCGTGCTCGAGCGACGAAACTTTCCCGTCGCAAGCCTGCGTGCAATTAGTTCGGCGCGTTCAGCCGGAAAATCCATTCGCTTTCGCGACCATTCAATCCCTTCGGAAGAACTTGCCGACAGCTCATTCGACAAAATCGAAATCGTCTTTTTCAGTGCCGGCGGAGAGATCTCGCGGAAATATGTTCCTGTTGCCTGCCAGGCGGACGCAATCGCAATCGATAACTCGTCGGTTTTTCGAATGGAACCTCACGTGCCGCTGGTCATTCCCGAGATTAACGCGGAAGATGTGCGAGGCCATCGCGGCCTCATTGCCAATCCAAATTGCACGACAGCGATCGCGCTGATGGCGCTTTACCCCCTGCACCGCGCATTTGGCGTGCGGCGCACTTTCGCTGCAAGTTACCAAGCCGTTTCCGGCAGCGGCGGGCGCGCAATCAACGAATTGACCCAGCAAGTGAAAGACGCAGCGCAAGAATCCCTCGTGAGCGGAAGCCGAACGGATCGACAAGCGACACCGCGAGTTTATCCGCATCCGATCGCGTTCAACCTTCTGCCGCATGTCGATTCATTTCTCGAGAGCGGTTACACCAAGGAGGAAATGAAAATGCAAAATGAAGGGCGCAAGATCATGCACTTGCCACAATTTCGAGCTTCGGTTACCTGTGTGCGCGTGCCCGTTTACCGCGCGCACTCGGTCGCCGTAAGCGCAGAATTCGAGCGCCCGGTATCGGTAGAACATGCGCGCGAGGTTTTGGCCAAGGCGCCGGGACTCGAGCTGGTTGATGAACCGCAGAACAATCGTTATCCCATGCCGCTAAGGGTCGCAGGAAAGGACAATTGTGAGGTAGGCCGCGTACGCGTGGACTGCGCTTTTGAAAACGGGCTTTCGTTTTGGGTATCAGGCGATCAGTTGCTGAAAGGCGCGGCATTGAATGCAGTGCAGATTGCTGAGTTGCTGTAGTCGCCTTGCTCTGTCGAGGCTCACGCGAAGCAACCTCGGAAACCGCGGCGACAGAGCGCCGCGGCTACAGCGTCGGATTGTTAATTCTTCGAGACGTCGATATTTGTACACGAAGCGACCCCCGGATCACTCCGGGGGACGCCGCTTTTCCGAAGCTGGTTTCGTCTTATTGAGGGCCAGGACTCGGAGAAGCTTTCTCGCCCTTTTTCTTTCCGCCCTCTGGCTTTCCAGGCGCAGCTCCAGAAGGAGATTCGCCGCCCGGAGCACCGCCGGGTTGCCTATAGGCACCCTGCCCTCTTTGCCGCCCACCCTGCACTTCACCGGGAGCGGCACCAGTAGCGGGAGCTCCGCCAGGTTGTTGCTCATAAGCGCCCTGGCCTCTTTGCCGTCCACCCCGTGTTTCACCCGGAGCCGCACCAGCAGGTGAAGCTCCGGCGCCTGGCTGCTCATAGGTCCGTTGCCCTCTTTCCATGCCGCCTCGACTCTCAGGAGCAGCACTCGGACTTGGAGGTGCGGTTCGCTCCGGCCCGCGCCCTCTAAATCGACCTTGCTCAGGCTGAGTCGGCGCGGCGCCAGGCTGGCTTGGAGGCGGACTCGTCTCCAGCCTGCCTCTTCCTGGCCTCCCCCGCTCTTTTCCAGCCGGAGTACCTTGGATACTTGGCGAAGCCGCTTCTCCTGGAGATCCTGCCGGCGTGCCCGCCACGCCGGGTTGAGGTCGTCTACCTCTGCCGCGTTCAAATGGCGTGGTCGGAGCCGTTGGTGCGGGCGAGGCAATGCCAGCGGGCGTGCCCGCAGGTTTTTCTAGGGCGCCGGGTCGGCCCGGCCGTTTGCCTTTTGCAGGTCCCGTAACTGGGGCCGTTGGCGCAGGCGAAGCAATGCCCGCCGGAGGAGCCGTTGGAGAAATCCCAGTTGGGGCCTTCCCGGTCGCGGCTCCGCCAGTAGGCGGCGGAATATTCTTCGGGTTCTCAGTTTTAATTTTTTGCTTTAACTGGGCCTCATTAGGAACACCGGACCAGCCATGCTCGAGTTTCGGCTGAGCGACTTTTGTTTTTACTTTCGGAGGCGCAATCCCTTGAGCTGGCTTGTTGATCTTATTCGGAGCTGCGACCATGAGTTTTCCGCCCTGCACTTTCGTCAGTGCTCCGGATTTGGCCGCCACAGACAAATTAGTACCCGGCTGCCGCTCGATCGTGAGGCGCTGAATTGGCCGGCTCGAACGCGCGCTCAACGCATTGTAATCGGGACCATAGTTATATACGACATTGTTCTGAACAATGATGTTGGTCACGTTCACGGTGTTGTTAATGTAGGTGACATTCTGCGACCACGGGTAAATCCGATCGCGCAAGACCGGCTCACCGATAAAACGAGCATCGATAAAGTTGTAGTAGGCTGGACCGATATCGAATTCGATGTCCACTTGGCCGCCAATGGGCTGCCCCTCATAAACGATTCCAGGACCGCGTGGAGGCAACGGTGCCCAGCCGACATAGTCACCGCCGGTTCGCCATGAAACCCAGGCCGGGCCCCAGTCGAGATCGCTGCCGAGAAACCAAACCCAGCCAGAATCAGCTAACTTGGCCCAGCGACCATAATGATAGGTTGCCCAACCGAAATCTTCGTACGAGATCCATGTCCATCCGTCATCGGTGTAGGCCCAATAGCCATCGGCATAGGGACGCCAATTGGGATCATTCACAGCCACATCGGGTTGCCAGCCGTAGCCGTAGCCTTCAACGTCGATCCAGTTCCCGCCGGAAAGATTATTGTAAAAGAAATCGACAGAGACCTCCTGTCCCTTCACCTGCGGGAGAGCAGGCAAGACAAGAGCAAGCATGGTTAGTACAAGAAGTATTTTCTTCATATCGTGAGAGAAGGTTTTGAGGCTTTCGACTTCCGCGCCTCGCGATTTATTCATCTTATGATTCGAAAATCGCGCATCGGTCGCGCGTGGCGCGCCTGAAAATGACGAAATCCGGGTGACCGGTCTTTGCCACCGCCACGGCGTGCCAGGCGAAGCGGACGTCGCCGCTGAAATTTCGCTGGTGGGCAACGTGATGCACGGGAGATCAAAAAAAAATGATGCACGCGAATGGACGCGAAAAAGCAGTCTCGATCTTGATTTATTCGCGTGAATTCGTGTGATTCACAGGCTTTAAGAAAGTCACCGGCCCAGAGTGAAAATGACAAATATCGAAGCTCAAATGCCAATTCCGACCAGCAGGTTCCAGTATCTACAGAGGAAGGCGCCACCAACTTTGTCTTGACCTCCTCCCATGGGTTCTGCCAGCCTCGGCATCAACGATGCGTCTGTTGGTCGAAATATTAATTGTCGGCGTGCTGATTTATCTCGCGTGGGACATGCCCTTGAAACAACGTGCCGATCAGGTGCAGGCGGCAGTGCGCGCGGCAATGCCGTCCAAGCAACCGGCGACTCCTCCACAGGAACCTGTCATGGCGCCAGCTGCGCCAACGTCAACTCCAATTCCGCGGCTAAGACCAATCCAAAGGGCGACAGTCCCGCCGGGCGCATAGATGTGGGATCCAAAACGTCAGTCGGTCCTTGATCGGCCGGCATACGGTCAGACCCAGGTTTCACAAAAATATCAGGATGCTTCCGGGTGATGAGAACTAGATCAAAGGTTTCGAAGAGATCGTTGTCCGGTTTTGCGATGTAAAAGATCCGGCCCGACCCCGAAATCATCGCAAACTCTGGGTGCGGAACTTCGAAGGTGCGGCCGTCGGCCATTGTGATCTTAAACGGGTTGCCAGTACGAATAGCTTCGCGCAGGGCATCTGTCGTCATGCTCCGAATGTATTCTTAGGCTCGAAATTTGGAATTCCACAACCCGCGACGCTGGCGATCCCGGCAGCATCCGGATATCCAGCATCCAGCTACCCAGCATCCCAAATGGCCATGACACGTGCATATACACGCATGATGCAACTCGACAAGTGCTGGTGATGTAGTGGCAGGCGTGTCGCCTGCGAGTTAAGGAATTGCAGCTGGCACCGCTGCGGACACAGCTAAATTTGCTCAGTCACTTCCTCGATCTGCTTATCGAGTACTTCCTCTGTTAGACCGGTTCGATCGCGACGTTCACCCAATAACATTCCTCGCCTTCAACAATGAATTTTTGGAGATCCGTTTCTCCGAGTGTGCAAATCCCGCTTTACGCTGTCGCATCAAGTATCAGATTCCATGTTCGGGTTTGCGCGCACGGTAGCAGTTGCGCGTACTTCAGCCCGCCTTGCGAGCAGACCGCTCCGTCGTTATGTTTTTTCATGAGTCTCGCCGAAATCGAAAAGGCTGTTGATGCATTGCCACCGGAGGAGTTGACTAGATTGGCTGCGTACATTGCGCGGCGCGATAAGCTCGCCTGGGACGAAGAGCTGGAAGAGGATTTCTCTCCAGGCGGAAAGCACGAAAAGGCGGTGGAGAAGATCGACGCTGAAATCGATTCCGGCAATTTCACGCCGTTGCCGTGACGTCACACGCGCTGGCGGCTTTCTGGAAATGCTACGAGCAACTCCCGGCGCATATTCAAAAGCTCGCCGATAAAAATTTCGTTCTGTTCAAAGCCAATCCGCGACATCCCTCTCTGGGCTTTAGCAAGAAAGGCGCGGTTTACAACTGTCGAGATTGGTCGTAGCTACCGTGCATTAGCTCGCGAGCGAAACGGTCATTACTACTGGTTCTGGATCGGCACACATGAGCAATATAATCGGTTCCAGTTCTAGATTTGGCCGTGTTCAGCGCGCGCGGTTCTCCCAAACAACCTGGCATCCAGAATCGCGCACGAAGAACATTTGAAAGGTGCATATACACGCATGATTCGAATCGACACTGTTTCCAGTGGGTCAGAAATCAGGTGTCAGTACTCCGCCGCGGGCGTGCTGCCCAGCAAATTGCCATTCGTTTACAACCTCGATCTGCTTACCGATCACCTGGCCGGTAAACCGGCTGATCGCGACGCGGACCAATAGCGTTGTTCGCCTTCAACGATGAAATCAGACAAGCGCTTCGATCTCGCGAAGAGATGTTGATCGGGGAAGCGGCCGTCCTTCGGCTTCGTGCAATCGGATCCACTCATCGACCGCTTCGCATAACTCGGCATAGACTGCCCGCTCGTCGCTCCCATGGACGCCACCGAACATAAGAACTGGGCAGCGACCAATATAGCATTGATCTTCTTCACTCCAGGCAACAACTTTTACATAGCGGTCAGACGTTTTGCTCATGCTTGGATCTTTTGAATTGCACGTTTAAGGTCTCGCTCCTGATAATGTTTGGCATCTTCTCCCGGCGCTCCGGAAAGCGTAATTTTCACGCCGCTCGGATGAAGGAAGTTTCGATGCGATCCTTTGCCTCCGCGATCAACAAACCCATGCTTTTCCAGATCGGCGATGAGTTGCCGAATCTTGCGAGGCACATACAAACAATATCATCGAAAACGAAAACCTCAAAATTCCACGATATCTATGGAGAGAAGGAAGTGGATCGCATCTCATCATAAGCCGATTACGATAGATAAGGCGCTCCGCCCGCCATCAAGCGTGTAGTTATACGTTTGATCGAGAGCCCCAGGCGAAGGCGGATCGACCATCCGATCATTCGGTCAATTGCTCGTCGCGCCGTCGACCATCCGGAAATCGCGCATTGTGACCTCGATGAAACATGCATATACACGCATGATCGAAATTCGACAGTGCTGGTGATATAGTGGCGGGCGTGTCGCCTGCGAGAGTTAAGGAATTGCAGCTGGCACCGCTGCGGCCACAGCTAAATTTACTCAGTCACTTCTTCGAGCTGCGTACCGCGCACATCCGCACGTCTGCTCAGAAGATCGCGACCTAGCGTCCGGCAGCTGCCGGATGAAGCCAGTATCGTTTTCGCCCTTCGCTATTCGCTTACGACCTCGATCTGCTTGTCGATC